>JBEHXY010000205.1:0-7275 GCA_048498455.1 Planctomycetota bacterium
CGCGCCGCCGACGACACCTGGAGCGCCCCCTTCCACGAGTGGCGCGCCCGTTTCGCCCCTGCCGCCCCGGCCCTCCCCCTCAAGGCCGGTGACAGCGCCACGGTCACCATCGAAATCCAGAACACCGCCGCTGCCGCCCGCCCCTTCGATCTCTGGGGCGTCTTCCTCGCCCTGCCCGCCTTCATGCCCTCGGGCTCCCTGATCGCCAGCGAAGGCCGCCCCGGCCCCGGCGCCACGCCCCGTACCCCCGACAACCCCGCCCGCCTCAACCCCGTCGGACTGCAGCGCTTTGCACAAACCCATTTCCTCGTCGAACCCGGCGGCACCGTGCTCGTCCCCTACCAGCTTCCCTACGTCCTGCCCAAGCCCGGCGACTACGTCGTCACCGCCAGGGTCCCCCCCGAAAACCCCTTCACCAATCGCCTCATGCTCGATACCGAGTTCGTCGTCGTCCCGCCCCTCACCCTCAAGGTCGAGCCCGGCGACCCCGCCGCCGCACACGCCTACGACACCTACTGGGGCCCCGCCAAAGACGGCCTCCGCGCCGGCCTCCAGAACGACCACGGCTTCCGTCCCACCCCCCTCTCCGGCTACGACGGCTGGGCTCTCTGGATCGAAAACACCACCGACAGCCCCATCACCTTCGCCTGCACCAGCGGCGCCGAACAGGAAGACCTGCCCCTGTTCATCGACGCCCAGAAGAAACCCCACCCCGCCTCCATCACCACCGTCCGCGTCGACCAACTGCGGCAAAACCAGGTCACCCTCAAGCCGCACGAAAAAGCCGCCCTCATGCACCCCGGCGCCTGGCTGCTCTCCCCCACCGATGCCGCTCCCCCCGACCGCGTTTGCGTCACGCTGCCCCTGGGCGAATACCAGGCCACCGCCACCTTCCGCTACCGCCTTGCCGGCGCCGCCTCCTGGAGCACGCTCACCACCGGCCAAGCCCCGGTCAAAGCCGTCCCGGCCACCGGTCCGCTCGTGGAAATCGTCAATCTCGCGGCCCCCGAAATCGGCGCGTGGGGCGCCGCCGTCGAAGGCGTCGCCTGCCGCCTCCGCACCACCGGCCTCAAGGGCGGCGAGCACCAGCCCGCCCTCGCCGTCGACATCCGCAACACCGGCAAACGCCAACTCCTCACCACCCAGGATGACGCCCTCTGGCAGGTGCAGTGGGATGGCGCCTGGTACCACTGGACCGGCGACATCGATTCCAAATCCTCCGCCCTCCCGCCCAATCGCACCTACGAAGCCATCCCGCTCAACCTCGAAGCGGCCGGCTGGAAAAACGACAAGGGCGAGCCCCTCACGCTCGCCCCCGGCGATCACCTGCTGCGCGTCAGCACCACCTGCGCTCCGCAGGATGGCGGCGACCCGGTGCACGTCGAAAGCAACGCGCTCCCCCTCACGATCCCGCCGCCGAAGCAGGCGGCGCCGCCCGCAGGAGGCGTTTGAGGTACCCCTCCAGACGCCCCGGCGTGCGCGCGTCGAGCCGGTCGCAGAAAGCGATGTAGCCGTCCGGCCGCAGCAGGTACAGCGCCGCGTGCTTCACCCCAAATGCCTCGTGCAGCACATGGTCCACATCCAACAGCGCCCCCGCCCCCGCCGCTTCTCCCGATGCCAGCACCAGCCGCGGCGTGACCACCGCAGGCAGTTCGGCGACGCACCGCTGCGCCGCTTCGCCGACGCCCTCCCCCTGCGTCCCACCAAACGCCAGCAGCAGCCACCCCTTCTCGCGCAGCAGCGTGTACAGCGTCGTCGTCCGACGCTCCGCGGCGCTCACCACCGGCGCATCGGGCGACCGCTCGCCGGCCACCAGGTGCCCGCCGCCATGCGTCTCGCTCAGCGGGCTCTCCCGGTAATGCACCTGCAGCTCCGCCATCGCCTCGCGAATCGCTTCCTGCACCCGGTCGATGCCCAGCGCCCCCGTCGCCACCAGCGGCAAAATCGCCTGGCGAATCGCCCCCGCGCCTCCCGCCGGCGCCACCAGGTGAAACACCCGCTCCGTCCCCGCCACCAGCGCCTCCGCCACCGGACGCCGCTCCAGGTCATACGTCTCCAGCACCCACGGCGACAGCTCCCCGCGCACCACCCCCGCCACCTTCCATGCCACGTTGAACGCGTCCTGCATCCCGTAATTCATCCCCTGCCCCCCCACCGGCACATGCACGTGGGCGCAGTCGCCGGCGAAAAACACCCGCCCCTTGCGGAACGTCGCCGCCAGCCGATGCTGCGTCCGAAAGCGATTGAGCCACTGCGCATCCGACAGTTCCGCCTGCGGATCCGCCACCCGCCGCACCTCCGCCTCCACCTCCGCAAGCGTCGGCGCATCGTGTCGCGGCGGATCGCTCGGCGGAACGATGCACAGCACCCGGCAATGCCCCTGGTCGTCAAACGGAAACAGCGCCACCAGCCGCTCGGCCTCGATGAAAAAGTGAATGACCCCCGCCGGGAAACAGGATGCCACGTGGGCGTCCGCCTGGATCATCTCCCGGTGCGGATTCCGCGCTCCCTCAAACGCGACCCCCAGTTGCTCCCGCAGCACGCTGTGCGACCCCTCGCAATCGATCACCCAGCGCGCCCGCACCCTACCCGTCGCACCGCCGGCGCCGCGCACCTCCACGCTCACGCCCGATTCGTCCTGCACCACGCCCACCGCCTCCGCCCCGCGCTCCACCTGCACGCCCCGCCCGGCCAGCGCCTCGCTCAGCAACCGCTCCGTCACCTGCTGCCCCACCGCCAGCGGCCCATCGAACCGGCTCGCCACCCCGTCCAGATGCACTGTCGGCAACCGCTTGCCAAAGGCCCGCGGCACCAGCTCCCGCAGCGGATAACCCGCCGCCGTCCACCCCTCCGCAATCCCCATCAGCTCCAGCGTCTCCAGCGTCCGAACCTGCACCGCCAGCGCCTGCGAGTGCTGCACCGGACCCGCCTTCTTGTCGATGATCCGGCAGCGCACCCCGAACCGCGCCAGCTCGTGCGCCGCCGTCAACCCCGTTGGTCCCGCCCCCACCACCAGCACATCGACAACGTCCGTATTAGCCATGAACGCTCCCTCGGTCAGGTTGCACTGCGCAGCGCCACGATGGCGATGTGGCCGCCGAATCCCTGCGCGATTGTCAGCGAGCGTGCCTGCGCGGAAAGAACATCGCCCGCGGGCGTGCGGCGGTGGTGATGGGCCAGCGCCGAAAGCGCCACGCTCACCAGCCCCGCCGCGCCCAGCGAATGGCCCAGCCAGCGCTTGTGCGAAAACACCGGCACGTCGGCCGCGGCGATCGCCGCAATCGCCGCCCGCTCGTGCGCATCATGCCCCGTGCCGGTGGCGTGCGCATGAACGAACCCCAGCGGCCCCTCGCCCGCGGCCCGGCGCAGCGCCGCCCGCAGCGACTGCGTCTGCGGATCGATCGCGATCAGGTCCGTCGCGTCCGCCGCGATCGCCGTGTGCTCGATCCACGCCAGCGGCGCCTCCGCCGGCGAACTTTCAATCAACAGCGCCGCCGCCGCCTCCGCCAGGAAAAAGCCCTCGCCCGCTGCGCCGAAGGGCTCGCACCGGCGCTTGCCCGCAGAGTCGGCGGGAGCGAGCACGCCCAGGCGCGTGAACGAACCCGTGAACAAGGGATGCAGCGACGCATCCGCCGCCACCACCAGCGCCCGCCCGCACTCGCCCTGCGCCACCGCCCGCGCCGCCCGATGCAGCGCGTGCAGCCCCGACGAGCAGGCCGCCACCGACGTGTGCGTCGGACCACAAAGGCCCAGCCGTCCGGCGAGCAGCGGCCCCATCGCGCCCACCCCCAGCGCGACGTGCCGCGCCTGGCTTTCGCTGAGCGTCCCGCCCGCTGCCAGCGTGTCGAGCGCCCCCAGCAGCGTCGTGACCGGCCCCTTGCTCGTTCCGCAGAACAGCGCGCTCTCCGGCGGCGGCGCGACGCGTCGCCCGGCGGCCAGCGCCAGGCGGATCGAGCGATCCAGCGCCGGATCGGGATCCAGCAGCTCCTCGGCGATCGGCGTGTGGTCATCGAGACGGCGGTCGCCGCACAAGGCCTTCCAGGTGGCGGGGGCCGGGCCGAAGGGGGTCAACAGGGCGAGGCGGGAAATGGCGATCGGGGAAGGCACGGCAGACTTTCAAGAACGATCACACACAGTCAGGAAAACATCGGCTTGACGGTCGGGCGGTTCAGAACCATCAGCGTGAAGATCCCCAGGATGGTGCCCAGGGGCATGAAGATGCAGGCGATGATGGCGGTGACGAGGCACTGCATGTGGGACCGGCGGGCGATGAGGTTTCTGGCGCAGCGGAAGGACAGCAGCGAGACCGTGAGGAAGAACGCCGCGATGCCGCCGCCGAAGCAGCAGGGAATCAGCCCGATCGCCCCGAACGCCATCCCCGCGCCCGCGCCGCCGGCATCGTTGCTGGCGGCGCCGGCGGTCGCGCCCAGCAGGCCAAACACGATCCCGAAAAGCATGTACGCGCCGCCCAGGCACGAGGGCAGCGCCACCAGCACCGAAAACACGTACCAGCACGTGGAAAGCGTGCGCAGGTTCGCGTCGTCGTCGCTGCCCGAGGGCGCGGCCTGGTAGCGGGCGGGCGGCTGCGGGGTGCCGGGCTGCTGCGGGTCGACGGGAAATTGCTGGGACATGGACGTTCCTTTATTTGCGTTTGAACTGGCGTTCGAGGTCGCCGATGGACAGGCGGAGCGTCGTCGGCCGGCCGTGCGGACAGTTGCTGGAACGGTCGACCTGTTCCTTGCGCGCCAGCAGGGCGGCGATCTCGTCGTGAGACAAAGGATAACCGGCCTTGACCGCGGCCTTGCACGAAGCCATGTCGAGCACTTCGTGCAGGAGCTCCTCGGAGGTGAGTTTCGATCCCACTTCGAGGAGTTTGTCGAGCAGGTCGCGGAGAAACTCGCGCGGGTTGACCTTCGAAAGCAGCGAGGGAAAAGAGTGCACGGCGACCGAGCCGGCGTCGAAATCGGTGATCTCGGTGCCCAGCGTGCCCAGCAGCGGGCGGACGGTTTCCAGGGCGGCGGCCTGCTTGGGGTTGACCGGGAGGATTTCCGGAAGGAGCAGGCGCTGCCCTTCGAGCGGTCCGCGGGTGGCGCGCGCGAAGAGTTCTTCGTAAAGGATGCGTTCGTGGAGGGCGTGCTGGTCGATGATGACGATGCCATCGGGCGTTTGCGCGGCGATGTAGGTGTTGTGGAGTTGCACGAACCGAGTTTCGAGTGGCGAGTTTCGAGTTTCGAGTTGGGGGGCGGCTTCGGGCGGGAGCGCGGGCGTGCTTGAGGAGGGAGTCTCTGGGGGGAGGGTGCCGGTGCGCTCCCTGATGGTCGCGGTACGGATTGGGGGGTCGAACGTGATGCGCGAGGGGTCGTCGAGGGGGTTGGGTTGGTGGGCTTCGACGCCGTAGTGGAGGCGCGTTTGGGCGGGGGCGGCTTGTTTGAAGAAGTCGGCGATGAGGTCCCGAGTGGCTCTTGAGTCCTGAGTGCTGGGTGCTGAGTGCTGAGTCGGGGGCATTGGCGTGGGGGTGGGGGCGTCGAAGCGGTTGGCGGTGCGGAGATTCGGGGTGAGGTCGGAGGCGAGGAGTTTTTCGCGCAAGGCGGCGAGGACCGCGCGGTAGATGCTGCCGGAGTCGCGGAAGCGGACTTCGGTTTTCTGCGGATGAACGTTGACGTCGAAGCTCGCGGGGTCGAGCTGGAGGAACAGGATGGCGGCGGGCTGGGAATTCGGTTCGGTGAGGCCGCGGTAGGCTTCCTTCAGGGCATGGAGCAGGGCGCGGTCGCGGATGAAACGCTGGTTGAGGAAGAGGTATTGGAACTTGGCGTTGGGGCGGGCGAGGGCGGGTTGGCCGGCGAAACCGGTGACGCTGATGCCGCGCTCGGAGAAGTGGAGCGGCAGGAGGTGCGAGTGCAGGTCGGCGCCGCCGGGGTTGCCGGTGAGGGCTTCGGCGACCCGGAGGTGGTGATCGCTGGTGGCGGGCAGATCGAGAATCGTGCGGCTGTTGTGCACGAGCGTGAACGCGATGTGAGGGTTGGGCAGGGCGGAACGCAGCAGCATTTCGTGGATGTGCGAGAACTCGGTGGCATCGGTACGCAAAAATTTGCGGCGGGCGGGGACGCTGTAGAAGAGATCGCGAATTTCCAGCGTGGTGCCGGGAGGCGCGGCAGCGGGGACAGGCGGCGAGAGAAGCGAATCTTTGACTTCGAGGCGGATGGCGTGGTCGGCATCGCGGGTGCGGGTGGTGAGGGTCGCATGCGAAACGGAAGCGATGGAGGCGAGGGCCTCGCCGCGGAAGCCCATGGTGGTGATGGCAAAAAGGTCGTCGGGGCTGGCGATTTTGGAGGTGGCGTGCTGGGCGAAAGCGAGCGGGGCTTCCTCGGCGGGGATCCCCAGGCCGTCGTCGGAGACGCGGATGAGGGTGCGGCCGCCATCCTCGATGGTGACCGCGATGCGACGGGCCCCGGCGTCGATGGCGTTTTCAAGGAGCTCCTTGACGACGGAAGCGGGCCGTTCCACCACTTCCCCTGCGGCGATTTTGTTGATGAGGGCGTCCGGGAGCGGGCGGATGCGCGGGCGCGGCGGGGCGGCGGGAAGGATGGGATCGGGCGTGGGCATAGGCGGCATGGTATGGGGCTTTCCGGAGGGGGTAAATAGGTCGGGAATCACGCGCACCTCGACGGACCGGTTTCCACCAATTTCACAAATGATCACAAATGGCTTGGTGCACGCCCTGACCCGCCCAGCCCCTTTCCCAAAAAGCGCCTAAGTCACGCGCAACCTAGCCCCTCACTTACCCTGCTCATTCCCCTGCCCCCCTCGTTCCAGCCCTGAAAACGAGGTCCTCCCGCCCCGCGCCGCGCAAAATCGCCAACATACCCGCCCATACCCTCGCTTAACCTCGCTTAACCTCGCATATCCGCGTGCGCACCCCCATTTTTAAGCCAAAAACGCCCCCACCCCTCATTATCACCCCAAAAACGCCACCGCTTCGCTCGATTTTTGCCCAAAATCGCCCCCAACCAAACATACTTACGACGCAACGAACTCCTCGCCGCAGCGATGTGAAAAGTGGAGGTAACTGGAGTTGCCGGAGGCTGGCCTTATTCCACAGGGGCGCGCTCGCGATAAAGCGGGAGGGTGAAGAAGTGGGTGGGGGTGGGGAGCGGGGCGGGAAGAGGCGTGGTGAAGGAGAAGCTCGTCGCGGGTGCGGCGAGGTGGGCAGAGGCGGTGAGGGCGGATTGCAGGTGGAGGGTGGTGTGGGGGTGGCGGGCGGGGGTGAAGAGGCAT
>JBEHXY010000206.1:0-7200 GCA_048498455.1 Planctomycetota bacterium
GAGGACGCCGCTGACGCCGGCGCTGGCGCTGCTGGGGGAGCTGGAGCAGGCGGAGGGGTTGAGCGAGACGGGCCGCGAGGATGTGCGGACGGTGCGGCGCAACGTGGAGCTGGAGGCGCGGCTGATCGACGACCTGCTGGATCTGACGCGGGTGTCGCGGGGCAAGGTGCACCTGGAGTTGGCCGTTGCGGACGTGCATGCGGCCGTGCGGCAGGTGCTGGAAATGCAGGGCGGGGAGGCCAAGGAGAAGGGGGTGGCGCTGACAGCGGAGCTTTCGGCGCGGCAGCATTTTGTGAAGGCGGACGTGGCGCGGCTCCGGCAGATCTTGTGGAACCTGGTGCGGAACGCGGTGAAGTTCACACCGGGGGGCGGTCGGGTGACGGTGCGCAGCCGGGACGTGGAGCGGGAAGGTCAGGCGCTGATGGAGGTGGAGGTGGAGGACACGGGGATCGGGATTGCACAGGAGAAACTGGGGCGGATTTTCGAAGCGTTCGAGCAGGCGGGGGTCGAGATCACGCAGCGGTTCGGGGGATTGGGGCTGGGGCTGGCGATCACGCGGATGCTGGTGGAGCTGCATGGCGGGCGGGTGCAGGCGGAGAGCGCGGGGGTGGGGCAGGGGGCGCGATTCCGGGTGGAGTTTCCGGTGGTGGCGGCGGGGGCGGAGGCGGCGGTGGTGGGAGAGCCGCGGCGGAAGGAGGGGAAGGGGCAGAGCCTGAAGGTATTGCTGGTGGAGGACCATGCGGAGTCGAGCCGGGTGATGGCGCGGCTGCTGCGGCAGATGGGTCACGAGGTGGAGACGGCGGGGACGGTTGGGGAGGCGGTGGAGAAGCTGGGGGCGGCGCGGTATGGGCTGCTGATCAGCGATTTGGGGTTACCGGACGGGACGGGGCTGGAGGTGGTGCGGGCGTTTCGGGAGAAGGCGGATGGGCCGGCGATTGCGTTGTCGGGGTATGGGATGGAGGAGGATGTGCGGCGGAGCCTGGAGGCGGGGTTTGATGCGCATTTGACGAAGCCGGTGCGGTGGGAGCGGGTGGTGGAGGTGATGGGGAGGATGAGGGGGTGACGAAATGACAGATGACAAATGACGGAATGACAAATGAGAAGGACGCGCCTTTTAGGGGCGCGTCCTTTTTTTTTGTTGGAGGGTTTGGGGGCGCCTGCGTTACTGGGGGGCGAGGGAGACGTTGTTGGGTTTGAGGGAGGTGAGGAGTTCGGTGGCCCAGGAGTCGTTGGGGTTGAGGGTGAGGGCCTGCTGGAAGAAGGCGGCGGCCTGGTCGGGGTGGTCGAGGTGTTGGGCGGAGAGGCCGAGCATGCAGAGGACGGTGGTGTTTTCGGGGGCGAGTTTTTGTGCGGGGGCCAGGGTGGCCTGGGCGTCGGCCCACTTCTTTTGTTTCTGCTGAACGAGTGCGGCGAGGATGAGAGCGTCGGTGTTGTTGGGTTCGACGCGGGAGACTTTTTTGGCGGCGGCGAGGGCGATGGAGAGCTCGTTGGTGGAGATGCAGGCGCGGGCGAGGCCGAGGTAGGCGCCGGCGGCGTCCGGGTGTTCGCGGGTGATTTCCTGGAAGGTGTTGCGGGCATCGAAGGGGCGTTTGAGCTCGAGGTAGCACTGGCCGAGGAGCATGAGGGTGTTCTGCTTGTCGTCGGCATCGGCGGTGAGGTCGGGCTTGCCGTCGGGGCCGGTGGCGGGGCGGCGGCGGAGGTCGTCGAAGATGGGGGCGGCGTCGGCGAACTTGCCGGCGTCAAAGAGGGCTTCGGCGTAGGAGCGGCGGATGGCGGCGTCTTCGGGGAGGAGGAGGACGGCGTCGCGGTAATACTTGCAGGCGAGGTCGTGGTTGTTCTGGAGGGAGGCGATGCGTGCGAGGGCGACGCGGATGGCGGCGGTCTGCTCGAAGTAGATGATCTTGTCTTCGAGGAGCTTCCGGGCTTCATCGAGCTTGTTGTTGGTGATTTTCATTTCGGCGACGGCGAGGAGGTAGAGGGGGTCGCCGGGCTTTTTCTCGAAGGCCTGGGTGTAGAAGTCTGCGGCGACGTCGGGTTTCTGCCAGCGCTGGAAGACGACGCCGAGGAGGTAGTAGGGCTCGGGGTCGTTGGGGTCGATGCGGGAGGCCTGGTGGAGCTGGTCGGCGGCGGTTTCGAGGTTGCCCTTTTCGATGTCGACCTTGGCGGCGAGGATGTGGATGCCGGCGTGGGGGGCGTTGAGGGCGAGGCACTGGGCGAGGGTTTCCTTGCACTTGTCGTAGTCGCCGACTTCGTACTGCTGCTTGGCGAGCTGGGCCATGACGCCGATGCGGGTCATGTTCCAGCGGTTGTATTGTTCTTCCTTGATGGTCTGGTGTTTTTTGCCGGAGTCGCAGCCACCGAGGAAGGCGGCGGCGGAGAGACCGAGAACGAGGCACGAGCGATAAAGTTTGGTGAGGGGCATGGGTTTATCCTTCCACCTGAGAGACAAGGTACAGGAAATATGTCGGGGATTTTCGGTCGTGACTTAAGGGGCGCCGGCGGAAATTGGCCACGGGTGCACACGGATAAACAGGGAAGGGGCCTGGAAATGGGAAAGCCCCGAGCCCTTTTTGAGGGGGCTCGGGGCTGTGGTGTGGTGGTTGGCGTCAGTGGATTTCCGCGGGCTGGGTGGTCGGGGGGGTGAGGGGCTCGGGGGCGGGGTAGTGACCGGCGCCGCCGCTGTTGGGGGTGGAGGCGGCATCGTCACGGAGGACATCGCGGACGAAGGAGGCGTTGGAGGATTCGTCGGCCTCGCGGACCCGTTTGGCGGTGATCTGCTCGCGGAACTTGATGGCTTCGATGAAGCGCGGGTTGGTGTTGAGCGCCCAGTCGTTGAACATGAGGGCGGTTTTCTTGTGGCCCTTGTCGAGTTCTTCCTGGGCCTTGGAGTACCAGAGCTGGGCGATGCGGTCGCGGCCCCAGGGCTGGAGACCGGCGCGGTTGCCGAGCATCATGCGGTTGACGTCCTGGGCCTGCTTCTCGGATTCGTCATAGAGGGCGGTGTCATCGTTGATGATGTGGGGGGTGAGCAGGACGATGGTTTCGGTGCGCTGGGTGGAGTCGTTGGTGCGGCGGAAGGGGAGGCCCAGGATGGGGATGTTGCCGAGGATGGGGACCTGGCCGCGGCCGGCGGTGGTGAGTTCGCGGAAGAGGCCACCGATGACGACGGTACGGCCATCCTTGACCATGATGTTGGAGGTGACTTCGGTGGATTGTTTCTGGGGGAGGCTGTTGGCGTCGAGGCCACCGGCGGAATCTTCGGGGTGGATTTCCATGCGGACGTAGCCGTCATCGCCAATGAAGGGGCGGAAGATGAGCTTGGTGCCGGTATCGAGGAACTGGATGGTTTCGGTGGTGGTGGTCTGGCTGACGGTGGAGGTTTTGTAGCCGAACTGCTGGCCGATGAAGACTTCGCCCTTGTGCTTGTTGAGGGCGAGGATCTTGGGGTTGGCGACGACGGTGGTGTCGGTGATTTCTTCGAGGGCGCGGAGGTAGAGAGCGATGTTGTTGGAGAGGAAGCCGACGGAGAGGCCGCCCTGGGGGACCTTGGAGGCGAAATCGGTGCCGACGTTGCCCTGCTGGCGGCCGTCGCCCATGAAATTGTTGAAGAGACCGGAGGGTCCAAAGATGGGGGTGCCCGAGCCGGAGCCGGAGGTGGAGCCGCTGGAGGCGGAGGAGGCGCCGGCGGTGTTGGAGGTGAAGCCGCCCTTGGTGAGGGAGGTGAAGTCGACGCCGGAGAGGGAGATGAAGTCGACGCCGAGGGCGTTGTTTTCGTTGAGGGAGGCGCGAAGGATGGTGGACTCGATGAGGACCTGCTTGGGGCGGATATCGAGCTGGTGGAGGGCGCGATCGACTTCGGCGAGGTTTTCGACGTAGTCGTTGACGACGAGGGTGTCATCGGTGGAGTAGCCCATGCCGCCGGTGTCGGAGATACCGGTGGGGAGTCCGCCGACGGGAGCGGGGGTGAGTGCCATGGCGCCGCGATCGGAGAGGAGAGGCTTGACGAGGACGGAGGCGTCCTGGGCGTTCATGTAGTGGAGGCGGAAGATGCGGTTGACGGTTTTGCGGTCGCGTTTGCGGAGGTCTTCGAGTTCCTTGGTGGTGTAGACGTAGATGAAGTTGCCCTTTTCGACGTAGTCGAAGCCGTTGGGCTTGAGGAGGGCGTCGAGGGCCTCGGAGAAGGTGACGTCGTAGAGGTTGGCGGTGACGTTCCCGCGGACCTCCTTGGAAGCGATGATGTTGCGTTTGGACTGGAGGGAGAGGAAGTGGAGGGCGGTGGTGATATCGAGGTCCTGGGCGCTGAACTGCTCGACCTTGCCATCGACGCCGACGTTGACTGTCGGGGCGTTGAGGTTGGTGGAGGCGGCGTCAGCGGGGGCGTCGGCGGGCTGGGTGGCGGGGGCCACGGTCGCGCCGGCGGGGCTGGGGGCGGCGGCGGCCTGGGCGACGGCGGTCGCCATGGCGGCGTCCTTCATCTGGACGCCGGCATCGGCGGGGGCGTCTTCCCCAAATGCCTGGTCGTTACAGACCCACCCACCAAGGCATAAAAAAAAGCACCCGGTGCTCAGAAGCTTGTTGAGGTTACGCATGGGAGACTCCTTGAAGGTTGGCGGGGGGGAAGACCGAGGAGGTCATTGCCCACGCGGCATATCGACCATCTTTCCAATGCAGATTACATCGTCTTTTTTAAATTCGACTTCGCGAGCGCGGATCGCGGTGATCTCGAAGCCGTTGATGTGGTCACCAAGGGTAAGGATGCGGTCATTGACCACCGCGACGGGGTGGGCGCCGGTGTTGACGACGGTGGAGCGGACGATGAGGCTGCGGGCCTGATCGTGGACGGCGGCGATGCGTGCGTGGCGTTCCGCGTCTTCGTCATAGACGGGCCGCTGGGGGGCGCGGGGGAGATCCTGCTGGACCTCGGCGACGGGCGGGCGCGGGCGGCTGGGATCGAGTTTGAAGTAGGAGGTGTCGAACTGAAAGACGCTGGCGGGGGGTGTTCCGCGCACATCGCGGAGGGTTTTCCAGAGGTTTTTGGAGAGGGCGAGGCGGGCGTCGGCGTCGGGGAGCGTGGTGGCCTGGGCGGGGTGCGCGTCGGGGGCGTTGGGATCAATGAACACGGCGGCGGCGACGGGGGCTGGGCCGGGGGCGAGGAAGGCGCGGAGGATGAGGATGAGCATGACGCTGAAGAGCGCCGCGAGGATCGCCGCCTTCTTGCGATTGCGGGCGAGGTCGGCTTTCATGGCATTGAAACTCAGAGGCATGGCACATCCGGTGAAAACACGCAAACAACATCGGGAAAAGGCGCTGGTGACTTTGGGGATATGGGAGGAATGTTCAGGGGAGGAGGGAGGGGATGCTGGGAGGGAGAGGATTATGGGCCGGGAGGGGGCCGCGGAGGGGGCAAATCGTTCCCTGGGGATGAGGTGAGGGCGCGTGGTTACGTCCATTTTGCGGCCGGTGACGGAGGCGATCAGGTGCGGCGCCAGGTGGGGAGGCAGGGATCGTTGATGGTGGAGGGATCGTTGGAGCGGGCGTGGGCGACGATCTGCTTGTCGGGCTGCTCGCAGAGCCAGGCGGCCCACCACGAGAAGGTACTGTTGGCGATGATGAAGTGGCGGCAGGCGGCCATGGGGCGGAGGTCTTCGATGGCGGAGCGGCCGACGTTGTGGGAGATGAGGGTGGCGGAGCAGGGGAGGCGGAGGTGTATGCGGGTCCAGTCGGGGTCATCGGAGAAGATGAAGGCGTGGGGGTTGGGGGCGTGGGGTGCGAGGAGGTCGAAGGCGCGCTGGTAGTAGTCGGGTTCGCAGGTGCCGAAGGAGGCGTGGGTGCCGGGGTTGGTGACGTAGTCGCCGCGGCGGACGTGAACGCAGAGGGCGGTGGTGGAGCGGATGTGGTCGAGGGCGTCGGCGTTGAGGCCGGCGGGCGGGGATTTGAAGGAGAACTCGTGGAGGATGCGGGGGCGGAGGTGGGCGAAGTAGTCGGCGGAGGCGAAGGTGCCGACGAGATAGGTTTCGCGACAGGGGGAGAAGACCTCTTCCTGGATAGGCGGGGAAAGGGGGGGACGAGCCGGGCCGGCGTGGAAGCGTGCATGAGAGCGGGGGCGCGTGGTTGAAAGCATGGTGGCGCCGGAAGGGATGGGGTAAGATTTGTCACTGAAACATTCCCGGAGACAAAGGATCCCATGGCCGTGTCACAGTGGTGGAATATGGGTGTGGTGCTGGCGGACGCGGTGGCGGACGGGCGGGTGGTGGACACCAACGTTTTTTATTACAGCTATTCGACGATTGCCCAGGCGGTGGCGGGGGCGTTCGGATTCCTGGCGGCGGTGGTGCTGTACCGGCTGCAGGCGCTCAACAGCCAGCTCGAGGTGATTGCGACGAACTTGATGGGGGACCCGCGGACGTTCCAGGTGGAGCCCTACCGGACGCTGTTTGTGTACCAGCGGTGGCCGCTGTTCGTGCAGAACGTGAAGCGGGACCAGGATCCATCGAACCGGAACCCGGTGTTCAAGAATCTGAACTTCATGGACATCGGGGCGATGGACCATGCGAATCAACAGGTGGTGACGATCCGGCGCTGGTTCATGATCTCGATGATCATCACGGTGGCGGCGATCAGCCTGTGCATGGTGTCGCTGGTGCTGATGGCGTACTTTCAGAGCATGAGCTTGCTGGTGTTCATGCTGATGCTGGGGCTGGCATGCCTGGCGTCGTATATGCGGTTGATGTTCACGGTGTTGCAGATCAACGGGTGAGGGACGAGAAGCAAGAATTAAGAAGCAATAATTAAGAAGTTTGAAGGGTTTGTGATGCGTGAGATTGCGATTGGGTCGGTGCGGTGGAGGGCGGGGGTGGATTTTCTGGTGGTGGCGGGGCCTTGTGTAATCGAGAGTGTGGAATTGTGTCTGGAGATTGCGGGGCAGGTGAAGGCGTTGTGTGGGAAGCTGGGGGTGCCATATGTGTTCAAGGCGAGTTTTGACAAGGCGAACCGGTCGAGCGCGGGGAGTTATCGGGGGATGGGGCTGGAGGAGGGGCTGGGGGTGCTCTCCGAGGTGGGGAAGCGTGCGGGGGTGCCGGTGACGACGGACGTCCATGAATCGGAGCAGTGTGCGGCGGTGGGGGCGGCGGTGGACATGCTGCAGATACCGGCGTTTTTGTGCCGGCAGACGGATCTGCTGGTGGCGGCGGCGAAGACGGG
>JBEHXY010000207.1:0-7158 GCA_048498455.1 Planctomycetota bacterium
GGCGGCTGCGGAATCTGCAAAGGAAAATCAGAAGACGGTGGAGGCGGTCAAAGTCGAAGCCACGCCGATCGCGGATGAGGACGACGACGAGGGTCCGGACGCTGCGGCGGCGCTGCCCGTGAAGGCGGCGCCCAGCGAGGTGCTGATCCGCAAACCGGTGGCGGCGAAAAACGTGATCAAGAGCACGCCCCCGGCGCCCAAGCCGCAGGACCTGGGGAACTACAAGCTGCCGACGCTGGACCTGCTGGACGAGGCGGAGCCGATCGATTCGGCGGGCCACGAGCAGCGTGTGCGCGAGAAGGCGAAGATCCTGGAAGCGACGCTGGAGTCGTACAACATCGACGGCAAGGTGGAGGCCATCGACACGGGGCCGGTGGTGACCCTGTTTGAATTGAACCTGGCTCCCGGCGTGAAGAGCTCGCAGGTGGCGGCGCTGTCGAAGGACATTGCGCGGGCGCTCAAGAGCCCGCCGGTGCGGATCATCGACAATATTCCCGGCAAGAGCACGATGGGCATCGAGGTGCCGAACCTGGACCGCGAGCGCGTGCGGCTGAAGGAGCTGTTCCAGATCGCGGACGATCGGATCGCCAAGATGGCGCTGCCGATGTGCCTCGGCAAGGATGCATCGGGCAATCCGCTGGTGGAAGACCTCGCGAAGATTCCGCACATGCTGATCGCCGGCACGACGGGCTCGGGCAAATCGGTGTGCATCAATTCGATCATCATGACGCTGCTGCTGACGCAGCGGCCGGACCACGTGAAGATGATCATGGTCGATCCGAAGATGGTGGAAATGCAGGATTACAAGGCGATTCCGCATCTGATGGCGCCGATCATCGACGACATGACCAAGGCCGAGAGCATCCTCGAGTGGGCCACCCAGAAGATGGACGAGCGCTACGAGACGATGGCCGAGGCCGGGGTGCGGCATATCAAGGACTACAACAAGCTGACCAAGGAAGAGATCATCGAGCGGTTCAACGCCAACACGGAAGATGACAAGGCGAAGCTGCAGTTCCACATGCCGTACATCGTGATCATCATCGACGAGCTCGCCGACTTGATGATGACCAGCAAGGAAGTGGAAGGACACATCGTGCGAATCGCGCAGAAGGCGCGTGCGGTGGGCATCCACCTGATCCTGGCGACGCAGCGTCCCGAGGCGCAGGTGGTGACGGGCCTGATCAAATCGAACATGCCGGGGCGGTTGTGCTTCCAGGTGCGGAGCCGGCTGGACTCGCGGATCATGCTGGACCAGAGCGGCGGCGAGCTGCTGCTGGGACAGGGCGACATGCTGATGCTCAAGCCCACGGGTGGCGGGATGGTGCGTGCGCAGGGGGCGTTCGTGGATGACAAGGAAATCCGGAACGTGTGCAAGTTCCTCAAGGAAATCGCGGAGCCGGAGTTCCACCCGGAACTGATGCAGCTTGGCCAGGCGCAGGGCCTGGCGGAGGGCGAGGAGAAGGATCCGCTGTACAACGACGCGGTGGACATCATGATCGAGAGCGGTCGCGGGAGCGTGTCGCTGATCCAGCGGCGGTTGAACATCGGGTACTCGCGGGCCAGCCGGCTGATCGACCAGATGCGCCGGACGGGCATCGTCGGGGCGTACAAGGGGTCGATGGCGTCGGAAGTGGTGATCACGAAGGAGGAGTGGGAGGAGATGAAGGCGGCGGAATCCGGCGAGAAGAGCGTGCCCGGCGGGGATGGCAGCGAGGGGAGCACCGGCGGGCGCGCGGGTTCGGCAGGGAATGCGGGATTTGCGCAGCAGGTCTCGTCGACGTTTGATGAAGAAGAGGGGGAGGGCGGAGTGCCCGACGAGATGCCGGGGGAGCACCGGTATTGAGAGAGGAAAGGGCTTGTTTTGCAGAAGATGATCATGGGGGGTGTGGTTGGACGCCTGTCTGTGGGGGAGCGTGGAGACGGGAATTGGCCACAGATGTACACGGATGAACGCGGATTGGGGGGATTTTTTTTGGCTAGTTCAAACGTGGATGGTGCCAAGGTGTGCGCGCGGGGGAGGGTTGTTTTGTGAAGGGTGGCTCGGACACTGGCGGGCGCAGGCGGGCGAGGGCCGGTCTTGGGCCTGGCGTTGCGTTGCAATGGATTCAGTAGACGGGGGCGATGGTTTGGGGAGGGTGCGTGGGGGTCGTCAGGCGAGGGTGCGGCGGGAGCGGAGGCAGAGGAGGGTGGCGGCGAGGGTGAGGGCGGTGAGGCCGGACCAGGCGGACGCGGGGAGCGGGGTGGCGGCGGGGAGGGCGTTCACGGTTCCGAGGAGGAGGACGTTCGGGTTGGGGTTGGTGCTGGAGTTGGTATCGAAGCCTGCCGTTCCGGCGGTGTCGGTGCCGCCGAAACCGTAGAGCCGGAAGGTGGTTGCGGAGGTGCTGGTCAGGGAGAAGGAGAGGTTGGTGAAGGTGGTCTGGGTGGTGGTAAGACCTGTCGCCGATGCAAGATCGGACCCGAAGGCGTCGGCGGAGGAACGCAGGGCGACACTGTTGGGGCCTGTGGAGGAGCGGTCCCAGATGAAGTTGAAGCCGGTGGCGGTAAAGCCAAAACCGCTGTTGGGGGTCACCACGAACTGGATGAAGTCGTTACCGGCGATGGACTCTGAAAGCGTCTGCGGGTTGCTGTTGCCGGAATCGAACCAGTTGCTGCCGCCAAAGCGATTGGCGTTGCCGGCGGGGTTCACACCGGGACCAATGGTGAGGGGGGCGGCAGCGATGTTAACGGCTGCAAAGGTGCTGGGCTCCGTGGTTTCGGTGCCCGCGTTGCCGGCGGTGTTCCATTCGAGGAGGGAGGCGGCGTGGAGGTGGGAGGCGGTCGTGAGGAGGGCCGCGGACAGGGCGAGAAGGGTGGAGTTCATTCCGAAGAAAGAGCGCATGGGTCATCCTCAGTCAGGGTACCGAAGCGGCGGCCGGGTACGCGCCGTCGGGAGTTGCCTGGGTTGGCTCAAGCATACCACGGAAAAAGGGACGTGCACGCGTTATCGGAATTTTGCGGGTAGATTTGCCGGGGTAGGCTGTCGGAAGGCGGGACTACGGGCGCGACGGGGGAGGCGGGCGGGAGGGGGGCGGGTTAAAGGACGCGTTCGCCGGGGGTGAGCGGGCGTTTGATGCGGAGGGCGCGTTTGCCTTTGAACTGGCCGACGAGGCCGGCGAATTTGTTTTTGCCTTCTACCTGGACAATCATTTCGCCGGAGGCGGGTTTGTCGAGTTGCAGGATGTCGCCGGGGGAGAGGTTGACGAGTTCGTCGAGTTTGATGGTGGTGTGGCCCAGGAGGACTTTGACGAGCAGGGGCGCGCCGGAGAGGTTTTTGTGCATGGCCTTGATGTGGGAATCGTTGGCGGCCTTCTTGGTGTAGGTGAACCAGTTCTGCTGCGAGAGCTTGGACATCACGGGTTCGATGACGTTGTAGGGGACGCAGAGCGACATGGTGCCGGCGCGGTTTCCCATCTTGATTTCGAAGCCGATGACGACGACGACTTCGTTGGGGGGAACGATCTGGACGAGTTGGGGGTTGGATTCGGTTTCGGTGAGCTCGAAGTTGATCTTGGTGATGTTGGCCCAGGCTTCGGAGAGGTTGGCGAGGGCGCGGTCGGTGAGCCGTTTGACCAGGCGCCACTCGATGGCGGTGAGGGGGCGTTGGGGGATGAAGAGGTCGGCGGAGGAGCCGCCGAGGAGGCGGTCGATGATGGGGTAGATGATGAGGGGGGAAATTTCGAGGCACATCTGGCCGTCGAGAGGCTTGGCGGAGAGGAGGTTGAAGCAGGTGGGGTTGGGGAGAGCGTGGATGAATTCGGAGAAGGTGAGCTGTTCGATGTTGGCGACGGAGACTTCGACGATGGTACGGAGGTAGCCGGACAGGGAGGCGCCGAAGTTCCGGGAGAAGCCTTCGTGGAGAGCTTCGAGGGCGCGCATCTGGTCTTTGGAGACGCGTTCGGGGCGTTTGAAGTCGTAGGCGCGGATTTCGACATCGGTGATGCGCTTGTTGCGGGAGAAGATTTTGGCGGAGGACTCCTCTTTGACGGCGCCGGCGTCGACGGCGGCGAGGAGGGCGTCTACTTCGGATTGATCGAGGACGTCGGGCATGTTATCCGCGCAACAGGACAGGGGATATGGACGTTATCGGATGGGTGTGGGGTGGGGCTTGAATTCACGAAGACAAGGAGACAAGGAGACAAGGAGATTTTCAGCGGGTGATGTTTCCGATGATCCATGATTCGGGGTGGTTGATCATGTCAACGAGCATGCGGATGATTTGTTCGTATTCGGAATAGAGCTCGGCGGCTTCGTCGCGGTTCATGTAGCCACATTTGACGGAGAATTCGAGCCATACCTGCGTTTCGGCCGCCTCGCCTTCGGCGTCGGAGAGTTTTGCGATGAACGCCGCGGGGTAACGTCGCTTGCGCCAGGCTTCTGCGATGTTCGTACACACGGAACGGGATGAACGGCGAATCTGGTCGGTGAGGGAGTAGCGTTCTTCGGGAGGGAAGGTTTTGGAGGCGCGAAAGATGCGCATTGCTGCAGCGAAGGCGCGCTTGTAGACCTCGAGATCACGATGAGAACGAATTTTCGTTTTCACCATGGTCTCCGTGTCTCCTTGTCTCCGTGTCTCCTTGTCCCGCGTCAGGCGTTGACGGGTTCGACCACGCCGAGGGTGGCTTCGAGGAGGGCGATCCAGTTGGCGACGGCGCCGTCCATTTCGTACTGGAGGATGTCGGCGAGGAGGACGAAGTCGTGGTTCTGGAGGGCGGTCTGGATTTCGGCAAGCTGGCGGCAGAATTCGTCGACGACGGCTTCGCCGTTGAGATCGTGAACGGGGAGGGTTTTGAGGGAGATGCCGACCATTTTGGCGAGGTTGCCGTAGGCCTGCTGGATCTGCTGCCAGGCGGAGAGGATGCCGCCAAGGCGGTCGAGGGCGGGGGCGGTCTGGCCAGATTCGAGGAGGCCTGCGACGTCTTTGTGCTGGGGCGAGAGCCATTCGATGAGGGCGGCGAGTTTGCCGAGAAGGGTGAGGGAGAGCTCTTTGCGGTCGCCGGTGAGAACGGAGACGCTTTTGTTCTTGATGGAGGTGGACTTGGCGCGGGACAGGTCGGGGCCATCGACGGCTTCGCCATCGAGTTCGACGCGGATGACGACGCGGCCCTGGGGCAGGTTGTCATCGACCCAGGAGAGGGCGTCGCTGAGGGTGGAGAGGGACTTGGAAACGGTGACGGGCTTGCGATCGAGGAGGAGGGACATGTGTGGACTCCGTTCCGAACAAGAAGTGGGACCTTTCGAGTTATCGGTCGGGGGTGGTGGGGACGGTTAGGGAATTTGGGGAAGATTGGCGGGGGTAAATCCCGCGGGGGGTGCAGGGGGAGCAGAAAAGTGTTGACACTGGCGAGCCTCCTCGTATAGTGAACTAGTTATCTAGTACAGAGAGGCAGAGAGATGCGGATTGAAGCGGACACGCATGTGCCGGTGTATTTGCAGATTGTGGAGCAGATGCGATCGCGGATTTCGGCGGGGGTGTACCGGCCGGGGGAGGCGCTGCCGTCGTTGCGGGCGCTCGCGCTGGAATCGAAGGTGAACCCCAACACGGTGCAGCGAGCGTATGAAGAACTCGAGCGGCAGGGGTTGATCGAGTCGCGGCGCGGGGTGGGGATGTTCGTGGCAGCGAGCGGGGTCAAGTCGGCGGTGAGCCAGGCGGAGGAGTCGGCGCGGGGAGCGCTGGCGCAGGCGGTGGCGGCGGCCGGCGCGGCGGGGCTGACGGAGGAGCGGATTCGGGGGCTGTTTGAAGAGGCGATGGAGACGAGCGTGCGGCGCGCGGGGAGGCGGTCGTGACAACGGATGGCCCGGCGGTGGAGCTGTCGGGGGTGACGAAGCGTTATGGTCGGACGACGGTGGTCGACGGGATGACCCTGGCGATTCCGCGCGGAATGACGATGGGGCTGGTGGGGCCCAACGGCGCGGGCAAGAGCACGACGGTGCGGATGCTGATGGGGATGCTGCGACCGACGAGCGGCGAGGTACGGGTGCTGGGGATGGAAATGCCGGGGGAGGCGCCGGCGATGCGGAAGCGGGTGGGCTATGTGCCGGAGCGCCATGACGTTTATCCATGGATGACGGTGCGGGAGGCGATCGGGTTCACACGCTCGTTTTACGAGACGTGGGACGACGATCACTGCGCGGAGATGGTGGATTTGTTTGCGCTGGATGTGAAGAAGAAGGTGAAGCATCTCTCGAAGGGGATGCTGGTGAAGGTGGGGTTGCTGCTGGCGGTATCGCACCGGCCGGAGCTGCTGGTGCTGGACGAGCCGACGTCGGGCCTGGATCCGATTGTGCACGAGGATTTTCTGGACGGGGTGCTGCGGGCGATTTGCGGGGGGAAAACGACGGTGGTGTATTCGAGCCACAACCTTGGAGACATCCGGCGGCTCGCGGATTCGGTGTGCATCCTGCGTGGGGGAAAGATCGTCGTGCGGCGGGGGATCGAGGAGCTGCTGGCGTCGGTGAAGCGGGTGCGGGCGGTGCTGACGGACGGGCATTTGCCGCGGTGGGTGCCGGAGGGGACGGTGTGGCAGAAGGTGGAGCGGCGGGAGTGGCTGCTGACGGTGGATGATTTCAGCGCGGAGCTGGCGGCGCGGATCAAGGCGGAGAACCCGGTGGAGGGGGTGGAGGTGCTTGATTTAAGCCTGGGGGATGTGTTCCGGGATTTCGTACTTGGCGGGAGCGAACAATGAAGGCCCTGCTGTGGAAGGATTTGCGGTTGAACGCGGTGATGATCCTGTCGTGCGCGGTGATTGCGGCAACGGTTTACGTGGTGGCGATCATTCTTGAGATTGCAGCGAATTGGCCGGACGCGCCCACAAGGAACGATTGGGGGGAGATGCTGAATTCGTACGGGGGCGTGAGCATATTCTTTGCATGCTGCGCCGCGGGGCTGTTCAGCGGGAATGCGATTGCGTGTGAGCGGGCGGACCGGAGCGCGCATTTCCTGGCGTATCTGCCGCCGACGAAGAAGCAGATTCTGGCGAGCAAACTGGTGGTTGCGGGGGGCGCGACGGCGGCGGTATGGGGATGGGCGCTGCTGTCGATCTTTGTGATCGCGCCGGCATTCCGGTCGACGGTGGATGTGGACGGGCCGCAGTTGTGGGATTTTGCGGCGATGAGCGG
>JBEHXY010000208.1:0-7158 GCA_048498455.1 Planctomycetota bacterium
CTCCTCCGCATCCTCGCCGGCGTCGACAAAGACTTCGACGGCCAGATCTCCCTCCAGCCCGGCTACACCACCGGCTTCCTCCCCCAGGAACCCCACCTCGACCCCGACAAAACCGTCAAGGAAATCGTCCAGGAAGGCGTCCAGGAAACCGTCGACCTCCTCCAGAATTTCGAAGAGCTCTCCAACAAGTTCGCCGAGCCCATGGACGACGACGAGATGAACAAGCTCCTCGAAAAACAGGGCGCCCTCCAGGAAAAACTCGACGCCCTCAACGCCTGGGAACTCGACCAGCAGCTCGAAATGGCCATGGACGCCCTCCGCTGCCCGCCCCCCGATCAGAAAACCGGCCACCTCTCCGGCGGTGAAAAACGCCGCGTCGCCCTCTGCCGACTCCTCCTCAAAAAACCCGACGTCCTCATCCTCGACGAACCCACCAACCACCTCGACGCCGAATCCATCCAGTGGCTCGAGCAGCACCTCAAACGCTACGAAGGCACCGTGATCGCCGTCACCCACGACCGCTACTTCCTCGACAACGTCGCCGGATGGATACTCGAGCTCGACCGCGGCGCCGGCATCCCCTGGAAAGGCAACTACTCCGCCTGGCTTGAACAAAAAGGCGAGCGTCTCAAGATCGAGGAAAAACAGGAAACCCAGCGCCAACGCGCCCTCGCCCGCGAACTCGAATGGATCCGCTCCAACCCCTCCGCCCGCCGCGCCAAATCCAAGGCCCGCATCGCCGCCTACGACCAGATGGTCTCCGAAAACGCCGAGAAAAAAGCCGCCGAAATCGAAATCTACATCCCGCCCGGCCCCCGCCTCGGCCAGCGCGTCATCGACGCCAAGGACCTCACCAAATCCTTCGGCGACAAACTCCTCTTCGAAAACTTCTCCTTCTCCCTCCCCCCCGGCGGCATCGTCGGCGTCATCGGCCCCAACGGCGCCGGCAAAACCACCCTCTTCCGCATGATCACCGGAACTGAAAAGCCCGACAAAGGCGTCATCGAGGTCGCCCCCAACGTCCAACTCGCCTACGTCGAACAATCCCGCGACGCCCTCAACGATGACCAGAACGTCTGGGAAGCCATCTCCGACGGCCTCGAATCCACCAAGGTCGGCACCATCACCATGAACACCCGCGCCTACGCCGCCAAGTTCGGCTTCGCCGGCCAGGACCAGCAGAAAAAACTCGGCGTCCTCTCCGGCGGCGAACGCAACCGCGTCCACCTCGCCCGCATGCTCAAATCCGGCGCCAACGTCATCCTCCTCGACGAACCCACCAACGATCTCGACGTCAACACCATCCGCGCCCTCGAAGAAGCCCTCCAGAATTTCGCCGGTTGCGCCGTCATCATCTCCCACGACCGCTACTTCCTCGACCGCCTCGCCACCCACATCATGGCCTTCGAAGGCGACTCCAAGGTCGTCTTCTTCGAAGGCAACTTCCAGGCCTACGAAGAAGACAAACACAAACGCCTCGGCACCGACGCCGACAAACCCCACCGCATCAAGTACCGCAAACTCACCATGGGCTGATCCCCACACGCCCGCCCCCACATACACCCGCACAAACGACTCACGCGCTCCCGGTCGAGAGTGACAAAGCGCGCTCCAATTTAATTTGACAGTTGAAATGTGACAGTTACTGTCGTATTCTTCAGCCATGGATACGAAGACTTACAGCGTGGGCGAGCTCGCGGAAGCGGCGGGCGTCAGCGGCCGGACCGTACGCTATTACGTGCAGGAAGGCTTGCTGCCGGGCCCCGTGGGGCTGGGACGCGGAAGTCATTACGGGCAGGAGCACCTCGATCAACTGCGGCGAATACTGGACCTGCAGCGGGCGGGCCATTCGCTCCTCGCCATCCGACAGGTGCTGGCGGGCAAGACCGTGCCGCCGCCGCAACGGCCGGGCAAGGAGATCGGCCGCGTCCGGCCCGTGCTGATGGCCCGGGTGGTCCTGGGCGACGGCGTGGAACTGTCGTTTGATGCCCAGCGGCTGCAACTGACGGAGCAGGGATTGAAGCGGCTTCAGGAAGCGGCGCGGTCGGCGTTTGGGTTGTAAGTGGCATGCACGTTGGCGTCACCTTTTGAAAGGGGTTTGTGATGGAAGGCTTTGGGATGTTTTCGGCGGCGGGCAACGGGGTGGCGCTGACGGGCGTGCGGATCGTGGCGAGCGTGACCGGCAGCGGCCACCGCACCCTCGTCGAGCAGCTGTTTGTGAACCGCGAAGCCGTGGCGATCGAGGCCGTCTACACCTTTCCCCTGCCCGACGGGGCCGCGGTGTGCGGGTTTGAGGCCGTGACCGGCGACCGCGTGCTGACCGGCGTGATGGAAGAACTGGAAGCGGGCCTGGAAAAATATGAGGAGGCCGTGCGCGCGGGAGAGGGCGCCTTCATCGCGGAAATGTGGCGGCCGGACGTTTTTTCCACACGCATCGGCAACGTGAAGCCCGGACAGGCCGTGCTGATCCGGCTGACGTACGTGGCCGAAGCCGCCCTGGCGGACCGCGTGCTGCGGCTCTCCTTCCCACTGACGATCGCGCCGCGCTACGGAACCGCGACCGGCACGAACGATCTCGTGACGGCGGCCGTGGAGAGCGATGCGCTCAACCCGCCCCACGTGCTCGCGGTGCCCTATGGCCTCGATTTCTCGGCGACCCTGGATGTGGGCGCGCGGATCCGCAGCGTCGGCAGCCCCTCCCATGGCGTCACCGTCGAAGCGGGCGAGGGAAGCGGCGCATGGAAGGTACGGCTGGCCGGAAATGGCGCGCTCATGAACCGGGACCTCGTGCTGGAGGTGCAGCTTTCGCACGAGCCCGCCGCCAGCGCGCGGCTGGAGGCGGGGCCGGCGGAGGACGAACAGTTCATCGCGGTGGACTTTGTCCCGACGTTCGAGGACGAGGAACTGGAGGAGCGGACCCACTCTCGCGAGGTCGTGTTTGTGCTCGATTGCTCCGGGTCGATGGAGGGACCGTCAATCGAACAGGCCCGCCGGGCGCTGGCGCTCTGCCTCAAAAGCCTCAGCGAGGGAGACCGGTTCAACATCTGCCGCTTCGGCTCGACCCACCAGTGGATGTTTCCCGCGGCGGAAGTGTATGGCCAGGGCACGCTCGACCGGGCGCTGGCGTACCTCGCGGAGACGGGCGCGAACCTGGGCGGCACCGAGTTGTATGCGCCACTGGCGGAGGCGATGACCCTTTCCGACAAGCCGTCGGCCGCCGCGCCCGCCGTCCGTGACGTCGTCCTCTTGACCGACGGCCAGGTGAGCAACGAGCCCGCGATCGTCGAGCTGGCGCGCCGGCACAAGGGCCGGGTGCGGCTCTTCACGTTCGGCATCGGCAGCGCGCCCAGTGCCTTTCTGATCAACGGGCTGGCGCGGGCGACGCGCGGGGCCTCGGAGTTCATCGCGGAGGGCGAGCGCATCGAGGAGAAAGTGCTCCGGACTTTCGCGCGCATGAATTCGCCCCGGCTGGAAAGCCTGAGCGTGGACTTCAATACGGGACATGCGGTGCTCGCGCCGCGTGAGCTGCCGGCCCTCTTTGACGGAGATTTTGCCAGTTTGACCGCGCGGGTCATCGGCCGGACCCCGCCGCACACCGTCACCGTGAGCGGCCGGCTGGGGGACAAAGTGAAGCGCTGGACCGTCCCCGTGTTTGCAAGCGCCGGCGGCGTGGGCAGCACGGAGGCCGCCAAGGTGGGAGTGATCGGCGCGCGCTGGGTGCGTTCGCGCATGGTGGAGCTGGAGACCGAGGGATTGGACAGCGAGCGCAAGGGATCGATCGTGAGCTTGTCGAAAACGTATGGCGTGTTGTGCAAGGAGACCACGCTCGTGGCAGTGGAGCATCGCAGCCTGGCGGAACGCACCAGCGGCATGCCCGCGCTGCGCCGCGTGCCCGTGATGCTGGCGCAGGGGTGGGGCGGCGTGAATGCGTTGATGGATTCCGCCAAGACAGGGTTCGCCATGCCGGCCCAGCCGGCGCCGATGTGCCCGCCCTGCACCGCCGCGCCGGGGGGAGCGGCGGCATTCTCGATGGAGTTCTCCGCAGCGCCGAAGAAGGCCAGGGAGCACCTCCACCGGGACGACTCGGTGCGCCGCATACCCAGCATCGATCGCCGCGCGGCGCAGAATTACGAGCCGCAGCAGCCGGAGGGGGTCGACGAGCTCGCGAATCTCTTGTTGCGGCAGACCGCGGCCGGGGATTTTGCCACCGGCTTGCTGCACCAGAAGACGCTCAATGGAAAGGCCTTCGATGGCCCATCGCTGGCGAAGGAGCTGGCGGCGCAGGGCGTGAGCGGCCCGGCGCTGGCGACCGCCCTGACCCTCGCAGCCCTGGCACTCTGCTTCGCCGACCAAGCCGATTTGTGGCGGCCGGCATTCAAGAAAGGCTTGCGCTGGCTGGCGAAACACGCCCCCTCGGCAAAGGCGTGGGTCGACGAAAAGACCGGCGATGCGGTCGCCTGAGCGCCCGAACCCTGCGGTTTCCCCACAGACTGAGCGTGGCACGCCAAGCGAACCCGACGGAAGGGCGACGGTCGAGGCCTTGCAGATGAACACCATGCTGCCACGTGTGGCGCGGTCGCTGCAGATTTCCGTGGGCCTCCGGAAAGCGTGAGACGGTCGCGGCGCCGGACCGCGGGTGATCCCTGCTTTTCCGAAATCGAGGGTGGCGGCCCCGCGGTCGCGGCGGTGTAATGGGGCGATTGCGGAATTGCGCGGAGCGAACCATGCGAAGGTCGGGCTGGATGGGCGCGGCGCTCGGCGCGCTGTGCGTGGCGGCGGGGGCGGTGCTGGGCCAGGCGACCCAGCACGCGGAGATGATCGCCAACGGCGATTTTGAAGCGCCCGTGCAGGGGGCCGTGATTCCGAACTGGACCGAAGTGCGCGAGGGGCCCGCCGAGGGAACGATCTCGCTCGATGCGGGCGCCGATGCCCATGGCGCGGCGTCGCATGGGCTCAAAATGGCCGTGACGAAGGTCGGCGACCGCCTGGGCGAGGCGGTCACCGGGCCCGAAATGAGCCTGCGGGAGGGGCAGTGGTATGATGGAACGTTCATGGCGCAAACGGTCGGCGCCACCGCCGCCGCGCAGGGCGCGCCGCACATCGGCCTGGTCTTTTCCCTCGAGAGCGCCGACGGCAAGCGGGTACTGGCCCGGGCGACGATTCCGGAGATCGGCGGGCCTTGGAAGACCTACAACTTTGCCCTGCAGTCGCGCGGAACCGAAGAACACGCGCGCCTGGTGATCTGGTTGATTGAGCCCTGCACCATGTGGCTGGACAATGTCTCGATGACTCCCCGCGCCCAGTGAGCCGGCGGAGACCGCGGAACGAACGTCCTGCAGATAAACACGAAGGACGAGCGGCTTTTCGGGCGGGGCGGGCGGCTGGAGGAAGTGCGTGATGAAAAAGTCGGTGTGCGGTGCACTGGTGATGGCGGCAATCGCGGCGGCGATGCTGCCCCTCTATGGACAGCAGGCGGCCACGAGCCCCAACGCGCAAGGAACGGCGACGCTGCCCAGCGCCGGCCGGCGTGGCGGAGCCGGCCCCGGAGGACGCGGTGCGCCCCTCCCGCCCGTGGATGCCGCCACCGATGCCCGCTTGAAGCAGCAGGGATCCGTCGGCGTGCGCGTCCATGACCCCTCGACCATCGTCGAGTGCAACGGGGAGTACTGGACGTTCTACACCGGCAACGGCGTCGGATCCTGGCACTCGAAGGACCTGGTGACCTGGGAGGCGGGACCGCGCGTGTTTTCCGCCGCCGCCCCGTGGGTGGCCGAGGCGGTCCCCGGGCTGCGCGGAGCGAACTTCTGGGCCCCCGATGTCATCAAGCGCGGCGACAAGTACTGGCTGTATTACGCGGCGTCGACCTTCGGAAAAAACACCTCCGCCATCGGCCTGGCGACCAACGCCACCCTCGACCCCAAGGATCCCAAGTACAAGTGGGAAGACCAGGGAATGGTGATCAAGTCCGGGCAGGGAACCGATTTCAATGCGATCGACCCGGCCCTCTTTGAGGACACCGACAAGACGCTGTGGATGACCTTCGGAAGTTTCTGGTCCGGCATTCGAATGATCCAGCTCGATCCGGCCACCGGAAAACGCATCGATCCGAATTCGCCCATCTACCTGCTCGCCCATTACGACTCCATCGAGGCGTCCTATCTCTACAAACATGATGGCAAATACTATCTCTTCGTGAACTGGGGACTCTGCTGCCGCGGCGTGAACTCCACCTACCACATGCGCGTGGGACGAAGCGACAAGGTCACCGGGCCCTACCTCGACAAGGAAGGCAAGGACCTGCGCAACAGCGGCGGCACCAGCGTCATCGGCACCGACGGCAACTTCATCGGCCCCGGACACGCCGGCATCATCACCAAGGACGGCAAGGAATTCATGAGCATGCACTTCTACGACGAAGCCCGCCGCGGCGCCTCCACCCTCGCCATCCGCCCCGTGACCTGGAGCGCAGACGGCTGGCCCATCGTCGGCGAGGTGAAGTGAGGGCGCCGACGGAAACACGAAGGCACGAAGCGACGAAGGGTCACGAAAGACGGGGGTCGGGAGATCAGGGCGTCTGAAGGGGAGCGCGGCTACTTCGCGCTGAAGCTGTAGATGGTTTGGGAGCGGAAGGTGTCGCCGGGTTTCAGGACGATGCTGGGGAAGTTGGGGTGGTGGATGGCGTCGGGGAAGTGCTGCGTCTCCAGGCACAGGCCGGGGTGGCGGTTGTCGCCGGTATAGAGTTGCAGGCCGGGCTGGTCGGTGCGGACCTCCATGGTGCGCCCGGATGGGGGATCGGACAGGCGGGCGACAAGCCGGACGGGCTGGTCGGCGGGCGCGGGGTTGAGCGCGAAATTGTGGTCGTACGTGGTCATCGGCTTGAGATCCGCCAGCCGCGCGCCGATCGTGAACGCTTTCCCCGGATCGTCCCTGCCCGCGGTGAAATCCAGCGGCGTGCCTTTCACCGGCGCGATCTCGCCGGTCGGAATCAGCGCGGCGTCGGCCACCGTGTACTTGTCGGCATCAATCCAGAGATGGTGATTGAGAATGTCGCCACTGCCCGCGCCCGAGAGATTGAAGAAGGCGTGGTTCGTCAGGTTCACCAGGGTCGTTTTGTCGGTGGTGGCGGTGTAATCGAGGAGGAGTTCGTCTTTGTCGGTG
>JBEHXY010000209.1:0-7054 GCA_048498455.1 Planctomycetota bacterium
ACGACGTGATAGCGGCCGTGAAGTTCGAGCGTTTCGGATTTGAACCGGGCGGTGAGGTCGGCGATTTCGGCGTCGGTGAGGCCGGAGTACGCTTTGCCGATGGTAGCGAGTTCGTAAGGGGCGGCTTCCCCGGTGGCGTCGGGAGAGGCCGGGTCGTTGAGGGGCTTGCGAACGGCGAAGGTGACGTCGGAGAGGACGTCGCGGCGTTTGCCGTGGCCGCGCTCCGCGGCGACGACGATGACGTCGAGGGTGGGGAGGTGGGATTTAAGTTTGAGCCAGGCATCGCCGCGGCGGCCGGGGGTGTACGGGGAGTCCAGACGTTTGACCACGAGCCCTTCGTTGCGGCGACTGCGGGCGGCGGAGAAGAGGGCGTCGAGGGCTTCGGGCGAGGAAACTTCGGTGGAGGGGCCGAGGACGAAGGGAGGGAGGGTTCGTTCGGCGTTCGACGATCGGCGTTCGGCGTTTGCGGTCAGGAGCGCGGCGAGTTTTTCGCGGCGTTCGCTTAAGGGACGGTCGAGGAGGAGTTGGCCGTCCAGCCAGAGAAGGTCAAAGGCGACGAAAGCGCAGGGATTTTCGCGAAGTTGCCTGGGGGTGAGGGTCTTGCGGCCGAGGCGCTTCTGGAGGATGGAGAAGGGAAGGGTGACGGGGTCGGCGGTGGCGGAGAGTTTCATGGGAACGATTTCGCCATCGAGGACGAAGCGGCAGTTGACGGCGGCGGCGAACATTTGCACCGGGGCGGTGATGTCGGGGAAGGAGGCGGTGACGGCGCCGGAGCCGCGGGAAAAAAGTTCGGCGCGGAATTTTGCCTCAGGAGAATCGTCGGCGGGGGCGACGTGGAGCTGGGCGCGGATGCCATCGTATTTGTCCTCGGCGATGGCGGGGCGGCCGGCGAGGGTGTCGATCATTTCCTGGGAGGTCATGATGGGCTGCGCGAGCATGTATCCCAGGGGGATGAAGGGGCGGAACTCGGCGCGGTCGAGGGCATTGTCGAAGGCGAGGAGAGCGACGGCATCGAGGTCCCCCACGAGGAGGCGGGCGGCGCGGATCGCTGCGACTTTCGTATTGAAGGCCTCCGCGAGGGCCATCTCGATCACGCCTTCGGACACCCCGGTGCGCATGTCGCCGAGGATGATCTTGGTGAGGTAGACCGCTTCACGGGCGGTGCAGCGGTGGAGGAGCGAGAGGAGGAGGTTGCGCTTGGCGTCCTGGGCGCCGGTGGCGTTGATGGCGTGGAAGGTGGCCTGTATTTCTTCAAGGAGCAGGGGGGCGGTGCCGGGCGCGGGGTCGGGCCAGAGCGGTGAGAGGGCTTCGCCGATTTCGCCATGGTCGCGGAAGGCGTGGTTGAGCGTTTGGCGATCGATGGCGGAAATCTGGCGAATGGCCTCGACCACGATGGCGCCGCCAAGATGCAGGGCCTTCGAGGACGAGGGTGGGAAGGGCTGGGCGGCGAGAAAGCGCGCGGCGATGCCAATGTCGGGCTTGCCGAGGGTGCGGAGATAGGCCGCGAGGGCGGCGGTTTTCTGGAGCTTCGAGGGTGTGGATTTGGCGGCGTCGCAGGCTTGCGCCAGGTGGAGAAAAGCGGAAGGGGGTAATGGTGAATCGGCCATGGCTGATTCTAGGAGGGCGACGCGGCCTTTGCCGCCGGCAGCGGGCCGGCGTTCGCCCCGCGATGCGAAGCGGGACTGGTCGTGGCGGGGCGGACGGGTTGGCGGACGAGAAAATCCTGCGCGCCCAGAACGCGGGTAAGCAGCTCGGCGACGGACATGTCCTTGAGGCGGATCGTGAGGTTCTTCAGGTTCACGGGGAAATTGGCGACGTTCGGTTGGCCGGCGATGTTGATGGGGATCGCGTAACCGGGGTCGCCGGATTTGAGCGGAGCCCGGTTGTAGTCGAGGCGGAGCTCGGCGCCGCCGGGGGCATCGACCATGCGCGTCGTGCCGGTGGTGTACGGGAAGTTGGCAAGCTGGTCCACGACGATCTGCTGGAAGTTGGGGGGGATGAGGCTCTGGGCGATTTTGGCGGCGGCTTCGGCGGCGGGGGCGAAGGTGCCCTGCGAAAGCTCCTTGGAGAACTTGAGAACTCCGGGCGCTTCGGCGGTGATTTCAACGGAGCCTGTGCACGTGTCACCCACCTGGCGAAGGGCGACATTGAGCGTGGCAAAACCTTCGGCGGTGAAACGCTCGGGGAAAAGGTTTTTGGTGATGGTGGCCTGATTGAGGTGGGTGGCTTTCAGGCTGAGATGATCGAGCGCTGGCGCGCCCTGCGCCGGAAGCACGAAGAGCAGGTCGCCGCGAAAAGCGCCGTCGGCAAAGATGAAGGCGACGGAGGGGGCCTGGAGTTTGCCATCGCCGAGGGAGGCGTCGGCTTTGAAACTGGTGAACTCGTTGTCACCGAGCGTGAGCTGCGCGGCCGTGAGGTGGGCGCTGGAAATGGTGGTCCTGGCGGGGGCGGTGTAAGGGAGGCTCACCGTGGCGGCGACGGATAGATCGTCGATGCGGGTGGGCGATGGCGCACCGGGCACCGAGCCGGCATCCAGGTTGGTAAGCTTGATGGAGCCCGCGTAGAGCCCGCGGACGATATCGACCTGCCCGGCGAGTTCGAGCTTGTCGATCGTGGTGACGGCGCCATCCTTGAAGCGTTCCATGAAGGAACTGCTGGAGGACGGGCGGTCGCCGGCAAGCGTGCGGAAGTAATTCACAAACGGCGCGCTGGCGGAAAGGGTCGTGGGACCCTTGAGGGTGGCGGTCTCCACACGCAGGGCGCCGTTGGCGCTGGGCGTGGCGCGCAGGCTGAGCGTCGGCGAGCCAGTGAGGCGGAGCGTGCCATCAGGCAGGCGCAGGGTGACATCGTTGAGCAGGGAGGCATCGAGGGTGGCGGGCTGGCCGAGGCCATTGAAGCGCAGGGAAAAGTCGAGCCGGCCTGCCAGGGCGGTTTCCTGGGGGAACCAGGGGATGAAAGCGCGGGCATCAAGCCCGGTGATGTTCAGCGCGGCGGCCGAGAGGGAATGGCGGGTGAGGTCGTAACGGGCGAAAGCGCCGATTTTGCCGCTCGCGGGGAGATCGATGGAGAGGTCATCCAGACGGGCGAATCCGCGGACGACAGCGAAATCGGCGGAAACGTTGGAGAGAAGCTGCTGGGGATCGACGGCCTCGCCCGCCGCAGACAGCGAGCCGAGCGCGAGATGGCCGCTGGTGATGTCGGGAAGATCGCTAAAGCGGCCCGACCAGGTGAGCGTGGCCCCGCCGGCGAAGCTCGAGAAGCTCAGCGTCGGGGAGCTTTCGCGGAACGGCAGGTAGGGGGCGACGGCGGCGGGCAGTTGCGCGGCATCGACGACGGCGCGATCGGGCGCGGACAGATCGAGGTGGGCGACGATGCGGTTGGGCTCCGCGTCCGTGATGAACAGGCGGGCGTCGATGTGGCCTTCGCTGACCGGCGGCAGATAAGGCCGGAGGGCGGCGGGCAGGCGCGCGCCGAGAGTCGAAAGATTCACGAAACGGAGGTCGATGTCGGCGCGGGAAGGGATGTTGTTGACGAGGTCCCAGGCTGCGGAGGCATGCACCTGCGCGCCGGCCTCACCGACGGAGGCCTCGAGTTCGGAAAAGCCGATCTCGCCGGCGCTGATGCTGAGATCGGCCGAAGCACGGGTGAGACGGAACTGGCCGACCTGGGCGCCGTCGAAGGTGCAGTGGGCCCGGCTGAAGGAGAGGTCCGCGAGGGGTGAACTCGTGAGCGGACCGCGGACGCGGGTGGTGGCGGACAACCGGTCGATCGCGAGGGGGGTGTCGCCGGAGGCCTTGGCGGAAAGCTCGTGCACTTCGACCGCGACGTCGATGGAGGGCGCGGGGGCGAGGTACACGGTGCCGGCGGCCTGGAGGCGATCGAGGTGAGCGGCGTAACCGCGCGCCAGCGTCGGCGGGAGGTGGGCGGAGGCGAGCAGCTTCTGGGAAAGATCTGCGGAGAGGTTGGTGAGGGTGAGGGAATCGATGTGAATGCGGCTGGTTTCGGCGGTGGAGGTGATGTGCGCCCGGGCGCCCAGGACGGGATCGGTGAGATTTTTCGATTCGGGATCGCCCAGGAGCAGCGAGACATCCCACAGCAGACCGTCAGGCAGGGCGCCGGCGCCGATGTGGGCGGACAGGGGCAGGGCGTCGCCGGGGTCGAGGCCAAACGCGGAGGCGGGCGGACCAAAATCGGCAAAGACGATTTCGCCGTGGGCGGTGAGGGTGTCAAAGGGCGGGGCGGGAGCGACGGGGGCGCCGCGGGTGGCCGCGGGCGTGGCGGGCGCGGGCGTCGAGGCGGTGGAGGCCGGCGGGGCACCCAGTTGCAAAAGCGTGAGGGGGCAGTCGGCGCCGGTGCGGGCCGCGGCGCGCACCCCCTCGAGGTCGATGGTCTTGAAGCGGCCGGAGAGCACGTCGGACCAGGAGAACGTGAGGCGGACTTCGCGCGCGGTGAGAAGCAGCTGTCCGGCGCGATCGCCCGTGTCGTGGAGCGTGACATCGAACAGCGTGACGGCCCCGAGGGGGTTGAGGCTTGCGGCGTGGAATTCGGGCTGAAAGACGCGGTAAGCGCTGCGCGCGAGGAGGTGGCGGACGATGGCGCCGGTGAACAGGAAGGGAGTGGCGATCAGGGCGGCGGCCAGCGCGGCGAGGGCGATCCACAGCTTGCGGCGGAAGCGCGGGCGGCGCTCCCTGGGACCTGACGGGGGCATGGCGGCCATCTTACTCGCTGGCGCGCGGGCGTGGACGGCTCGACGCTAAAATTTCTGCGGGCGCGTTTGAAATGCGGTGGGGGGGGTCTATCATCGTCGTCTCCAGATTTTTCCACCCCGCGCGGAGGAACGCGATGGCGCGCACTGACAAGTTTACGATCGGCATCATCCAGATGACGTGTTCGCCGGATCCCGGGCAGAACATGGAGAAAATCATCGCTAAAATCCGGGAAGCCAAGGCCCGCGGCGCCCAGGTGATCTGCACGCAGGAGCTGTTTCGCTCGCAGTATTTCTGCCAGTTGGAAGACCCCGACATTTTCGAATTGGCTGAGGAGATTCCCGGGCCGAGCACCGAGACGCTGGGGAAGCTGGCCAAGGAATTGAATGTGGCGATTGTGGCGTCGCTGTTTGAGCGGCGTGCGGCGGGGCTGTATCACAACACCGCGGCCATCTTGGATGCCGACGGCTCGATGCTGGGCATCTACCGCAAGATGCACATTCCCGACGATCCTTTGTATTACGAGAAGTATTATTTCACGCCCGGAGACACGGGTTTCAAGACGTGGCAGACGAAGTTCGGCCGCGTTGGCGTGCTGGTGTGCTGGGACCAGTGGTACCCCGAGGCGGCGCGGCTGACGGCGCTGCAGGATTGCAATGTGCTGTTTTACCCGACCGCTATCGGCTGGCACCCCAAGGAGAAATCGCACTTCGGCGAGACGCAGGCGGCGGCGTGGGAAACCGTGCAGCGCGGCCACGCCATCGCCAACGGCGTCTATGTGGCCAGCCCGAACCGCATCGGGTTTGAGAAGATTCCCGGGGCCACCGGCGAAGGCATCGAGTTCTTCGGCGGCAGCTTCATCAGCGATCCGTTCGGCAAGATCCTGCAGAAAGGCAGCCGCGACAAGGAGGAGATCCTGGTGGCGGAGATCGATCCGAAGCAGCAGGAAGAGACGCGGCGGAACTGGCCCTTCTTCCGGGATCGGCGGATCGATGCTTACGGCGGGATTGTGGAGCGGTTTGGGCGGTGACGGTTCCGCACGAACACGCGGGCGATCGATGACCACGAGGCGGAGGGGCAGAGAGGAAGATGGCGGCTGTGAAACGAGAAGCGGCGCAGGCGGGAACGGGCGTGAGCGACGTTGGGGAGACGCCCGCGGCGCGGGGGCTGGCGATGCCCGCGGAGTGGGCGTCCCATGAGGCCACCTGGCTTGCCTGGCCGCACAACCAGGAAGATTGGCCGGACAAGTTCGAGCCCATTCCCTGGATTTATGCGGAGATCGTGCGGCTGATCGCGCAGGGCGAGCGGGTTCACATTTTCGTGCAGCCTTCGCAGCGGCGGCGGTTCGCAGGGGAAGTGACGAAGATCCTTGAGCGCAACGGCGTCAATCTTGCGCACGTGACCCTCCACACGCAGGCGACCGATCGGGTGTGGACGCGGGATTCGGGACCGATTTTTGTGAAGCCCAGGGGATCTCGCAGCGGCAAGCGGGGTCCGGCGGGGGGGCTATCGCTGTGCGATTTCAAGTTCAATGCGTGGGCGAAGTACGACAACAACGCGCTGGATGATCAGCTTCCGGGCGTGGTGGCGGATTACCTGGAGGTGCCGCGGTTCCTGGCCTTTGGCGAGAACGATGCGGGGGAACTGCAGCGTTTCGTGCTGGAGGGCGGGTCGATCGACGTCAACGGAGCGGGCTGCGTGCTGACCACGGAGGAGTGCCTGCTTTCGAAAGTGCAGCAGCGGAACCCCGGCTTTTCGCGCGAGCGCATTGAGAAAACACTCTGCGATTTTCTCGGCGTGAGCAAGGTGCTCTGGCTGGACCGCGGCATCGCCGGCGACGACACCCACGGCCACATCGACGACGCCGCCCGCTTCGTGAATGAAACGACCATCGTGACGTGCGTCGAGACGGACCGGCGCGATGACAATTTCGAACCGATGCGGGAGAACCTGCGGCGGCTGAAAAAAATGCGCGATTCCCACGGCAAGCCGTTCACCGTGGCGGAACTGCCGCTCCCGTCCCCCGTGTATTTCGACGGCCAGCGGCTGCCGGCAAGCTATGCGAATTTTTACATCGCCAATGCCGGCGTGCTGGTGCCGGTGTTCAACGATGCCAACGACGGCCGGGCCCTCAAGGTGCTGGAGCAGTTTTTCAGGGATCGCCCGGTGATTCCCGTCTATTGCCGCGACCTGGTGTGGGGGCTGGGAACCCTGCACTGCATGACGCAGCAGCAGCCGGCGTGAGGGGCGCGGCGGGGTGTCTTGCCGGGGGCGAGGCCTGCCGCTACCCTGTCCCCGATGCGAACCCTGATGGATTCACGGCAAATCGAGCGAACGGTCGGCGAGCT
>JBEHXY010000210.1:0-7042 GCA_048498455.1 Planctomycetota bacterium
GGACACCACGGCCCTGTCCGCCTTCGCCGACGCGCGGATGAAGATCGAGGAGCCCGACGGCAGCCACATCATCCAGACGATCAATGCGGTGCGGCAGCTCGCGGATTTGCAGCCGGGTTCGATGGAATTGCAGCACCGGCTGGCCGACCTGTACTTGCAGGGCGGGCTGAACACCGAGTGCATCTCGGTGGCCGACAAGCTGCTGAAGATCCAGGCCGACGATGTTCCGGTGCTGCACGAAAAGGCCGTGGCGCTGTTTCGCCTGCGCAAGTTTGAGGACGCCGAGAAGGTCAACGCCCAGTACGTCGCGTTGCGGCCGGACGAACTCGAAGCGCAGGTTATGGAGCTGGAAATGCTCTCGCACACGGGTCCGCCCATGCCGGACCTGGTGAAAAAGGCGGAGGCGGTCCGCCTGGCGCATCCCGATGAAGTCAAGTGGAAGGTGCTCCAGTCGGTGGCGCACACCATGGTCAACGAGCCGGAGGGCAGCCGCAAGTGGGCGCTGGAATCGGCCAAGGGGCTGACGTCCGAACCGCTGGCGGCGGCGATGCAGGTGCAGCAGCTGTGGCGCGTGGGGGAAGTTCCGACCGGGGATGTGGTGCTTGAAAAGTCGGCGGCCACGCTGAAGGATCCGACGCTGCAGAGCATGTGGGCGCGGCGGCTGTTCCAGTTAGGGCGGTATGAGGAGCTGGTGAAGCTGGCGCCGCTCGATGGCGGCAGCGGCACCGTGCGGGCGAACATGGCGGGGTACCAGTGCCTGGGGTGGGTGGCGCTGAAAAACGTGGAGAAATCGCACGAGCTGCAGAAGGCGATGGCGACGGACGCGCACAACGGTTACGCGCGGGACTGGGCGGCGATGCTGGCGATCAGCATGGCCCCGGACGCCACGACGCTGACGGCCCGCGGGCGGGTGATCAAGGAAATCACCGAGCGGCATCCGGACAACGGCTATTTCCAGATGATGCAGGCGGGGATCTACCAGGCCAACGGCGATCTGCAGGCGACCATGAAGGCCTGGGACACGGTGGCGGTGCACGAGCTGGCGTGGGCCGAGCCGATCACGCACATCGCGGAAACGCTGCTGGGTTTGAACCGGTATGCCGAGGCGGCCAAGACGGCGCAGGCGGCGGTGGCGCGGGCCCCCGAGGACCGCGATGCCCTGGTGTTCCTGGCGCTGGCGACGGCGGGTTCGGGCGGAACGCTGGCGGAGGGGAAATCGCTGGCGCAACTGCTGAACAAGATTCACACGAAGTATCCCGACGAGCAGCGGATCATGGCCCTGCGCGTGGCGCTGGCCGCGACGATCACCAGCAAACAGGCGGCGATCGAGGTGGTGAAGGAATCGCTGGCGGTGCAGCCGCCGCCGACGCTGGCGACGATCCTGCAGCTGGTGTCGGTGAGCCGGGCCCAGAAGCTGGGAGTGGAAGACACCTGCTTTGCGGCGGCGGAGCGTGCTTACGGCATGGCCCCGGACCTCGCCTATGCCAAGGCGGTGGTGCTGGCGGACCAGAACAAGGGCGCCGAGGGCGCGGCGTTTCTGAAAGAGCTGCGTGCCAAGGCCACGAAGGATGTGCAGTCGTGGGACCTGGCGATCGCGCGGTACATGGAATTGACCCACGATGCCGGGGCGCGGGACATGTGGGTGGCGCTGGGCGAGAAGTATGCGTCGGACCAGCGGACGCAGTGGCTGGTGCTGATGGCGCCGAGCATTCAGAACGACCACGAGGCGGCGGGCAAGGCGATCGACCGGCTGCGGGTGCTGATGGGCGAGAGCGATTTCTCCTTCCGGCTGGCGCGCTCGCGCTGGCTGCTGCAGGGAGAGGCGGGGACGGCGGCGGTGACGGAAGCGACGGGCCTGCTCACGGAGATGACCAAGGGCAAGCCGGACGTGCTGATGCCGCACCTGCTGCTGGCGGACTGCCTGGAGCGCAGCCAGAATTTCAGCGGGGCGATCGAGCAGTTGGAAATGGCCACCGCGTTGGCGCCGGATGTGGCGTCGATCGCGCTGGAGCTGACGCGGCTGCTGCAGAACCAGGGGAACACGGAACGGGCGAGCACGTTTCTGGCGAAGCTGGCGGAGCGCAAGGACCTGAGCGAAACCGAAGCGCGGCAGTGTGCGACGCTGCTGGCGCACCAGGGCATGCCGGACCAGGCGATCGCGCTGCTGGAGAGCACGACCGCCAAGGGCGAAGCGGGAGAGGGCGACCGGCTGCTGCTTGCGGCCCTGAACGCCCAGGTGGGCCATGCCGACAAGGCGGGGCCGCTCTTTGACAACCTGATGAAACACCCGAGCCTGCCGATCATTCGCACGGCGGCGCAGTTTTACGCGACGCACGGGCGCCTGCCCGACGCGCAGAAGGCCATCGCCCAGATGCGCGAGCTGCACCTGGATCCGGCGGTGCTGGCGACGGAAGAGGGCGACTTTGCGGTGCGCTTCGGCCGACCGGAAGAGGTCGTGGCGGCTTATTCGGCGGGGCTGAAGGCGGCGCCGAACAACGCCCAGATCTGGTACCGCCTGATCGGGTTTTACCTGCAGATCGGCTCGGTCAAGGATGCGGAAACGACGATCGACCAGGCGGCGCTCGCCATTCCCGGGGACAAACTGTTGATCAACCTGCAGGGGAAGAAGCGCTATATCGAGAGCTTGAGCGCGGACCCGCGCTGCCGCCCGATCCTGCAGGCGATGCTCACCGCGCCGCAGCACGCGGATGCGGTGGAGGCAACGCTGTCGCGGCTGGATCAATCGAAGGGCACGGTGTTTTCCGATCCGCAACTGGCGGTGGACCTGGGCCGCCTGGCCGACCGCTATCCGCAGTTCGAGGCGCTCCAGACGATCGCGGTGGAAGTGAACGTGCTGATGGGGCGCGTGGACGAAGGGGTGACGATCGCGATGCGGGCGATGCAGACCTTCCCGGCATCGCCGGAGCCGGCGCGGCTGGCCTCGTCGGCGTTCGCGGCGGCGGGGAACAAGTGGTCGGAAACCCTGGGGGCGGCGAACCAGTGGCGGACGCGGTCGGGCGATCAGACGCTGGCGCCGGACATGATGATCGCCTACTCCTACCTGGGCATGAAGCGCCCGGATGAAACCCTGCAGCAGATCAAGCCTTACATGGAAGAGGCGTCGAATGATCCGGAGACGTATGGCTCGGTGATCGTGCTCTACGGCCGCTCGCAGCTGGCCAAGAACATGGTGGCCAGTGCCGAAGCGAAGCTCTGGCCGCTGGCCAAGAGTTCGAAGCGCGGGATGGTGTCGTTCCTGCAGATCGCGGGCCACGACGCCCCGCCGGAGGTCGGCAAGCGCTGGCTGAACATGGCGCGGGCGGAAATTCATGGCGACATCCAGGTGGAATTCGTCTTCGCCACGGCGGCCGCGGAGCTTTCCGGGCGCGGCAACGATCCCTCGATGCTGGCGATGGCGCTGGAGGACATGCAGAAGGCGATCAACGCGGGGACGGCGAACCCGACGGACCAGGCGCTGGGCTACATGGCCGTGGGCATGATCCAGGAGAACCAGAAATCGTTCGACGCGGCGGAGGCCTCGTATCGCAAGGCGATCGAGCTGAATCCGAATTCCGACGCGGCGTGCAACAACCTGGCGATGGCGCTGGCCCGCAAGGGGCAGGTGGCCGAAGCGCTGACGTTCGCGAACCGGGCGCTGGCGATTTCGCCGAAGGTGGCGCCGTTCCATGACACGGCGGCGTTCGTGCAGGACAAGGCGGGGAACTATCCGGACGCGATCGATCACCTGCGGACGGCGATGCAGTTGCAGCCGACGAACATGGAATGGCGGCTGAACCTGGCGCAGACGTACGTGCACGCGGGGCAGCTGGACAAGGCCCGTGCGACGCTGGCGAGCGCCGATGGAACGCCGATGCAGTCCGATCAGCTTTCCAAGGACCTTCAAGACCGGTTGACGTCCCTCCAGCAGCGACTGGATGTAAAGCAGTGAGCGAAGACACTTTTAACTTTCGATCGGTGGGCAGGTCATGTTGATGACATGGACGTACCTCTATGCGGGGCTGAGCGCCTTTGGGTTGTCCGTCTTGTTCACGCCATTGCTGATGGTGCTGGCGAAGAAACTGGGCATGGTGGACATGCCCAGCGCCCGGAAGATCCACAGCAACCCGATCCCGCGATCGGGCGGGCTGGGGATGGCGCTAGCGTGCACGATCTCGGCGTGCACGCTGTTTCTGTTCAACCATGAGCTGCAGGCGCAATCGCAGGGGCAGCACATCACGCTGCTGGCGCTTCTGAGCACCAGCCTGGCGGTGCTGGGGATCGGGCTGATCGACGACACGATGCACGTGCCGGCGAAATACAAGCTGGTGGCGCTGGGCATTGCGGCGGCGAGCTTTGTCGGGGCGGGGCAGCGGATCGCGGCCATCGATTTCGGGGATTACCATTTCGAGCTGGGGTGGGTCTCGTGGCCGCTGACGATCCTCTGGCTGATCGCGGTGCCGGTGAGCCTGAACTTCATCGACGGGATGGATGGGCTGGCGGGCGGCGTGGCGGCGCTGGCGGCGGGCGTGCTGAGCGTGGTGGCGATCAGCTTCGGGGCGACGAACGTGGGCGTCATCAGCCTGGCGCTGGGGGGCAGCATCTTTGGGTTTTTGATCTTCAACTTCAATCCCGCGAAGGTGTTCATGGGCGACGCGGGCAGCATGTTCCTGGGCTTCGTGCTGGCGGCGCTGGCGGTGATGGGGTCGGCGGTGACCAAGCAGAGCAACGTGATCCTGAGCGTGGTCGTGGCGCTGTCGGTGCCCCTCTTTGACACGCTGCTCACTTTCATCCGCCGGGGGATCCTGCTGCGTCGTTCGCTGTTTTCGGCGGAGCGCGGCCACATCCACCACCGGCTGCTGGACCTGGGCCTGCACCAGCGGCATGCGGTGCTGCTGCTGTATTTCGCCAGCCTCTGTTCCGCGGGCGCGGCCCTCACGCTGAACCTGGCGCAGAAGCGGATCATGCTGCTGGCGGCGGGGCTGCAGTTGTGCGTGATCGTCGGGCTGTTCCGTGCGGCGGGCTCGGCCCGGGCGCGGGAGACCGTCAGCGCGATTCGCCGGAACCGGCGGATCGGGCGCGACACGCGGCACTATCGCTCGGCGTTTGAGGAACTGCAGACCCGCTTCAAGATGGTGAAGGATTTCGAGGGCTGGTGGCGCGAAGCATGTGCCGCCGGCGAGATGCTCGACTTCGTGCAGATCCAGTTGCCGCTGGTCTCGCGCAACAGCGGCGTTCGCGAGATGGTGTGGAAGAACGTCAAGATTTTCGATTCCGCGGAGACGGTGTCGGCGGCGGTGCCGATCGCGCATCGCCGTCCGGGCGGCGCGCTGCGGGCGTCGATCGAAGTGGCCACCGCGGGCCTGCTGGAATCGGCGGGCGAGCGGGTGGCGCTGTTCACGCGGCTGATGAGCGAGTTCAGTCTTGCCACGCTGCCGGATCACGCCGACAAGCCGCCGAAGTTCTCGCTGATGTCCGCGATTTCCATCCGTTCGGCGAAGCCCCCCCGCCCGGTTTCCAAGCCGCGGCTCAAGCTGCAGAAGTACAACGGGGATGCCCCGTTTGTGGATGAAAAGCCGCTGTCGGAGCTGAAGGTCGCCATCGTTCACGACTTTCTGTACACCTATGCGGGCGCCGAGCGGGTGCTCGAGCAGATCATCGAGATGTTCCCGGAAGCCGATCTTTTCAGCCTGTTCGATTTTCTGCCGGAGGATCAGCGCGGGTTCATCAAGAACAAGAAGGTGACGACGAGCTTCATTCAGAAGATGCCCTTTGCCCGGCGGAACCATCGCACCTATCTGCCGCTGATGCCGCTGGCAATCGAGCAGCTGAATCTTTCCGAATACGACCTGGTGATTTCGAGTTCGTACGTTGCGGCCAAGGGCATCCTCACGCGGCCGGACCAGTTGCATGTCTGCTATTGCCATTCGCCGGTGCGTTTCGCATGGGACCTGCAGCACCAATACCTGGGCGAAGCGGGCATCGTGAAGGGGCTGAAGTCGTTCCTGGCGCGGGTGATCCTGCATTACACGCGGCTGTGGGATGTGCGTTCGTCGGTGGGCGTGGACGTGTTTTTGAGCAACTCGCTGTTTGTCGGACGGCGCATCGAGAAGGTGTATCGCCGGCAATCGACGGCGCTCTATCCGCCGGTGGATGTGGACAAGTTCACGGTGCATGCGGAGAAGGAAGATTTCTACCTGACGGCGTCGCGGCTGGTGCCTTACAAGCGCACGTCGCTGATCGTCGAGGCGTTCAACCGCATGCCGGACCGCCGGCTGATCGTGGTCGGCGACGGGCCGGAGTTCGAGCAGATCCGCGCGATGGCGGGGCCGAACGTGCGGGTGCTGGGGTATCAATCGTTCGATCGGCTGAAGCTGTTGATGCAGCGGGCGAAGGCCTTCGTGTTCGCGGCGGAAGAAGATTTCGGGATCGTGGCGGTGGAGGCGCAGGCCTGCGGCACGCCGGTGATCGCGTATGGCCGCGGGGGCGTGACCGAGACGGTCGTGCAAGGCAAGACGGGGCTGTTTTTCTCGGAACAGACGGCGGAGAGCATCGGCGCGGCGGTGGCGGAATTCGAGCAGCGCGGCGGCTGGGATGCCGATACTATCCGTACCCAGGCGGAGAAATTCTCCATCAGCATGTTCCGCTCGAAGCTGATGGACATTGTGAATTGCGAATGGGAAGCGTTCCTGGCGCGGCGGAAGCGCAACGTGGCGGCCTTTGGCGTGGACCCGGCGTTCGGGCTGACCCCTCCGGCGGACCACGATCTCGCGGACAACGAATCGCCGGACACGACGCCGGCGCAGGTGGGATGATTTTTCATGACGTTGGTTGAAGCAATACCGGACACCTCGATGGCCCCTGCGGCGAAAAACGCGGCAGCGGGCAGTGCCGAGGAGCAGGTCCTTCTGATCAAACCCGGCTCCGGGTGGGCGGCGTTGGACCTGCGCGAGGTGTGGCAGTTCCGTGATTTGCTGTTCACGCTTGCCGGGCGGGATTTGAAACTGCGGTATAAGCAGACGGCGCTGGGGGCGATTTGGGTGGT
>JBEHXY010000211.1:0-7042 GCA_048498455.1 Planctomycetota bacterium
CCGCCCGGCGCCGTCCCTGCCCTCCTGCGCGAAGGCCGCGGCGAACTCTCGCCCACGCACTGGACACGCTGGCTCGCCGCGCAGCAATTCCCCGACGACCTCCTCCTCACCTTCGCCGGCGACGGCGACCCGCTTCTCTATCCCCACCTCCTCGACGTGCTCCACGCCGCCCGCACCGCCGGCGCTCACAACATCTGCGTGCAAACCGATCTTGTCTCCACCTTCGAACCCCTCCTTACCGCCATGAACGAACAGCTCATCGACGTCCTCTCGCTCACCACCTACGGCCACACCGCCGCCACCTACAACAAAATCTCCAACACGACCCTCCACGCCAAGTTCACCGAAAACCTCACCGCCCTCGCCGCCGCGTCTCGCGCCATGGCCAACCCCCCGCTCATCGTCCCGCGCCTGCTCAAGGTGCGCGACACCATCCCCGAACTCGAACCCTTCTTCGACACCTGGATCAACCAGACCGGCTGGGCCGTCATCGATTCTCCCACGACCCGCGCTGGCACGCTGCCGCCATCCGCCGTCATCGACATGGCCCCGCCCAAGCGCCGCCCCTGCCGCCGCCTCTGGGACCGACTCCTCCTCCGCGCCAATGGCACCGCCGTCGCCTGCGACCAGGACCCGCTCGACCGCCTCCCCCTCGGCCACCTCGAATCCCACACCCTCGCCCAACTCTGGTCCGGCACGCCCGCCAGGGCTCTCCGCCAACAACACGCCGACGCCGCCTACCCCGCACCCTGCACCGCCTGCACGGAGTGGCACCGCCCATGACCACTCGACACTCAGCACGCACCACTCAGCACTCCGTGCTGGCCGTCATCATGGCCCGCGCCGGCTCCGTCGGCCTCCCCAACAAGTCCCTCCGACCGCTGCTGGGCAAACCGGTCATCGAATACACCTTCGACCAGGTCCGCCAATCCGCCCGCATCACCCGCACTGTCGTCAGCAGCGACTCCCCCGAAATCCTCGCCCTCGCAAAATCCCACGAGTTCGAAACCCTCGAGCGCCCGCCCGAACTCGCCACCAGCACCAGCGCCACCGACCCCGTCCTCCGCCACGCAATTCGCACCCTCTACCCCCAAATGAATAATGAACAATCTGCAATGAACAATCACCTCACCGTCATGCTCTACGGCAATATCCCCCTCCGCGCCCACCACATGATCGACCGCGCCATCCAACTCCTCCTCGACACAAACGCCGACTCCGTCCAAACCATCGCCCCCGTCGGCAAGTTCCACCCCTACTGGATGTTCGCCCAGGCCCCGGACGGAAAAATCAGGAAGCACATCCCCAACAACATCTTCCGCCGCCAGGACCTCCCGCCCCTCTTCGCCCCCACCGGCGCCGTCTACGTCATGAAAACCGCCATCCTCATGGCTGCCGAAAACAACCCCGCCGATCCCCACGCCTTCCTCGGCATCGATCGCCGTGGCCTCCTCACCGCCCCGGAAGACTCCGTCGACATCGACACCGAAAAAGACCTCTACCTCGCCGAAGCCCTGCTCCGTTCCCAAGGTGTCTCATGATTTTGCGCAACAAACAAATCTCCCGTGACGGCCCGCCCTTCATCATGGCCGAAATCGGCGTCAATCACGACGGCCAGATCCCCGTCGCCGAAGCCCTCATCGACGCCGCCAAACTCGCCACCGCCGACGCCGTCAAATTCCAGCTTTTCGACGCCGACCTCCTGCTCGCCAACTCCGCCGCGCTCGTCGATTACCAGAAAGCCGCCGCCGATTCCCCCCCCGATCTCCTTCGCCCCCTCCAACTCACGCCGGCGCAAATGGCCCCCCTGATCACCCGCGCCCATGCCCACGGCCTCGCCGCCGTCGTCACCCCCTTCTCCCCGTCGCTCGTCCCCGCCGTCAAAGAGATGCACGCCGACGCCATCAAGCTCGCCAGCCCCGACCTCGTGAATCTCCCCCTCCTCGAAGCCGCCGCCGCCACCGGCCTCCCGCTGATTCTCTCCACCGGCGCCGCCGCCCTCGACGAAGTCGAGCGCACCGTGCAATGGCTCACCACTCTGAACGCCCTCGACCGCACCATCCTCCTTCACTGCGTCAGCGCCTATCCCACCGAGCCCGAACACGCCACCCTCGGCGCCATTTCCGCCATGCGCGACACTTTCCCCGATCTCCCCATCGGCTACTCCGACCACACCATCGAAACCTTCACCGCTGCCCTCGCCGTCACCGCCGGCGCCTGCCTTCTCGAAAAGCACCTCACCCTCAGCCGCACTCGCAAAGGCCCCGACCACGCCGCCTCCCTCGAGCCCGCACAGTTCGCCGAATACACCGCCCTCGCCAAGATCGGCTACGCCATGCGCGGGCCCTTCCTCAAATCCCCCCAGCGCGCCGAAATGCAGATCCGCGAGCAGACCCGCCAGTCCCTCACCACCACCTGCGACCTCGCCGCCGGCACCAAACTCACCGCCGACATGCTCACCGTCAAACGCCCCGGCACCGGCATCCCCGCCGCCGACCTCCGCGCCACCCTGGGCAAAAGCCTCCGCCGTGCCCTCCCCCGAAACACCACCCTCACCCATTCCGACCTGGAACCCTGATGCCCCGCAACATCACCATCCTCACCGGCACCCGCGCCGAGTTCGGCATCCTCACGCCGGTGCTCCGCGCTATCGCCGCCTCCAAAAAGCTCCGCCCGCACCTGATCGTCACCGGCATGCACTTGCAAAAGCAATTCGGCAACACCGTCCGCGATATCGAGCGCTCCGGTATTCCAATCGCCGCCAAAATTCCCATGTACAAACCCGCAGACACCCCCGCCGACTCCCTGGCCCGCGCCACCACCGGCATCGCCAGGGCCCTGCGCGACATCCACGCCGACCTCCTCCTCCTCCTTGGTGACCGCCTCGAAATGCTCGCCGGCGCAAGCGCCGCCCTCGCCACCCACACCCCCATCGCTCACCTCCACGGCGGCGAAACCGCTCCTGGCACGTGGGACGAACAAATCCGTCACGCCATCACAAAACTTGCCCACCTCCATTTTCCCGCCACCATCCACGCCGCTCGGCGAATCGCTCGAATGGGCGAAGACCCGCGCGCCATTCATGTCGTCGGCGCCCCCGCGCTCGACACCATCCACTCCCAATTCAGCAACTTTCCATCGCAGCGCAAGGCCGAGGGACCGATCCTCCTCCTCCACCCCTCCAGTCCAGACGACGAACTCGAACAGCGTCGCACGCTGCTGATCCTCCGCGCCATCGCCGATCATCCAATCCACGTCATCGGCCCTAACAACGACCCCGGCCATCAGGGCATTCTGAACGCCTACGCGCAAAAGAAGATCCCGCTGCAAATGTCCCTCAACCAAAGCGAATTCTGGCAACTTCTCTCCCGCGCCTCCCTGCTGCTGGGCAACTCCTCCGCCGGTATCCTCGAAGCTGCCTCCTTCGGTCTCCCCGTCATCAACCTCGGCGACCGCCAGAAAGGCCGCGAACGCAACCCCAACGTCCTTGATGTCCCCTGGACCGCCGGCGTCAAAGGCATCCAGCGCGCCCTCCACCACGCCCTGAACGACCAAGCCTTCCATCGCAAAATAGCGCAGCGGAAAAACCTCTACGGCGACGGCCGCGCGTCAGAGCGCATCGTGAAAGTCCTCGAAACCACGCACTTCCCCATCCCCACGACGAAGTCCTTCCACGATCTCTGACCGATCCCCTAAAACCGAATCCACTGCAAACACAATCCCTGCGCCGGCGCACAAAACCCCGCCTGCTGCCGATCCTTGCTCGCGATGATCTCCGGCACCCGCTCCGCCCGCCAATGCCCCGTCCCCACCTCCAGCACCGTCCCCACCATCGTCCGCACCATGTGATACAAAAACCCGCTCCCCTCCACTCCAAAAATCACCAGCGGCCCGCGCCGATGAATCCCGCACGCAAAAATCTTTCGCACCGAACTCTCACGCTCGTCCGACTTCCCCTTGAATGCTGAAAAGTCATGCTCCCCCACATACGCCGCGCACGCCTGCTGCATCGCCGCGAGATCCAGCTTGCGATAAAAGTGATAGCTGTAATGGCGATAAAACACTGGCCGATCCTGGTCCGCCCAGATCACGTACCGATACCGCTTGTGCTTCGCCCGCCACACGTTGAATTCCGGCCCCACCACCTCGATGGACTTGATGAGAATGTCGTCCGGCAACCGGCTGTTGATGGCCTTGCGCAGCCGCTCCGGCTCTAGCGCCGAGTCCACCTCCATCAGCGCCACCTGCCCCTGGGCATGCACCCCCGTGTCCGTCCGCGACGACCCGCTCACCGTCACCGGATGGCTCACAATAAATCCCGCCGCCTTCTCCACCTCGCGCTGCACCGTCGGCGCCGGCTCCGGCTGCCGCTGCCACCCCCAATACGCAGTGCCATCATAGGCGATAGTGAGCTTGTAACGAATCACGCGGCTTGGAGAGTTTCGAGGCTGACGATCTCCTGAATCCGAATATGCGCGACGCGCTCGGACTGGGGAAAACAATAGAAGACCTGCGACCGGTTCACGGCAACGCTGAGTGGATCGCGAACTTCGTAATGGGCGCCGTTGGTAGCGGTAATTTGGAACGGCACGAATGGATCAGCCCGCAGGAATTCGCGGAGTGTGTCAGTAATCGACCCAGCATCTGAGGAATCCGGACCAGGCATACCTTGCTCCCGCTAAAAACTACCACTTGTTCGACCGCAATTATTCTACCAGCAATTCCGCGATCTGAACCGCGTTGAGCGCCGCCCCCTTCAGCAGCTGATCGCCGGCGACGAACATGCAGAAGCTCTTCCCCGTCGGGTCGGAAATGTCCGACCGAATACGCCCGCAGAGAATGTCCCCCTGCCCGGAGGCATCCTTCGGCATCGGCATGTAGTTCTTCTCCACGTCGTCCACGATCTTCACGCCCGGCGCTTTCGCCAGCAGGCTCCGCACTTCCTCCGCCGTGATCGGCCGCTCGCACTCCACCGTCAGCGCTTCCGAGTGCGCCCGCAGCACCGGCACGCGCACGCACGTCGCCGAGATGCGGATGGCGTTGTCGCCGAAGATCTTCTTCGTCTCCTTCACCATCTTCATCTCTTCTTCGTTGTAGCCGTTCGCCGGATCGATCTTCGTGTTGTGGCTGAACAGGTTGAACGCGTAAGGATGCGGCAGCACCGTGTTCTTGTACTCGCGGCCTTCCAGGTGGGCGCGCGTGCTCTCGCGCAGCTCCTCCATCGCCGCAGCGCCCGCCCCCGAGGCCGCCTGGTAAGTCGCCGCGATGAACCGCGTGATCCGGTTCTTCTGATGGATCGGCCACAGCGGCGTAATCGCGATGATCGTCGAACAGTTCGGGTTGGCGATGATCCCCTTGTGCCCCTTCACCGCCTCCGGATTCACCTCCGGAATCACCAGCGGCACCGTCGGATCCATGCGAAATGCAGAGCTGTTGTCCACCACCACCGCCCCCGCCTGCACCGCGATCGGACCGAACTTCTTGCTGATGCTCCCGCCCGCGGAAAACAGCGCGATGTCCACCCCCTTGAAGCTCGATTCCGTGAGTTCCTGGACCGTGAGCGGCTGTCCCTTGAAGGTCATGGTTTTGCCGGCGGAGCGCGCGGAGGCCAGCAGGCGCAGTTCCTTCAGCGGGAAATGACGCTTCTCCAGGCACTCCAGGAATTCGACGCCGACGGCGCCGGTGGCGCCCACGATGGCCACAACGGGCGAAGACAGGGACATGGGGGAAAACCTCACTGCGAAGAAAACAACGATGTTACCAGCGATGTTGCCGGGGGAAGCACTGCCGGCCCGCCCCGGTGGGGGGGTGATCCAATGAGCACGACCCCCGGGGAACTCAGGCGACCTTGCGGCCGTCGCTGAGGAAGGTGTCGTCGAGGGCGTAGGGGTGCAGCTCGCCGCACATCCCCGGCTTGGCGGGGTTCACCAGCGGGTAAAGGGCGGCATGGCGAGAGCGTTCGAGATAATCGGTCCGGCCCACGCGGATGAAATCGCAGGCATCCAGGCTGTCTTTGACTTCGTTCTGCGCCCCCTGCTTCAGCACCCATTCAAACCCGTCGACCTTCGGGGCGATCAGGTTGCGGGCCTGCCGGTAGAACGCACGCAGGGCGGTCTGGCCCTCGTCGAGGCTGCGGCCGAACGCGGCCTTGAGTTCGTTGTAACCCTTCAGAGACAGATCGCGCCGTTTGAGGGCCTCGGTCATATTCGTGCAGCGGAGCGACTGGGCATACAAAGCTGGGTTGGCCAGGACCTCCGAGGGGAAGGACATCACGAAGTCGCCCCGCTCGGGCAGCCCGCCATTCTGCATGATCGCCAGCAGCTCCAGGTCCCGGTTGGGGTTGATGACCCGGTGGAAGATGCCCGGACGGAAGAAAACGGCCTTGTTCGGGACCAGGTCGACGGTTTCGACGCCGTCAATCGACATGAGCTCGATGCTGCCGGTGCCTTTGAGGATGTAATAGATTTCAGAGCAGGCGAGGTGGACGTGGGCGCCGCCGCCGGGGACGCCGTCGGGACCGGTCTCGGAGTAGACCCGGATGTGGGTCAGACCGATGCCACCGGGGAGGATGAACTGGCGGATATCCATAAAGGTCCTGATCAATAAAGCGGGGATAATCAGGTAATCGTACCAACTTCCTTCTCGGAAGGCGAGTATTTCCGGGATTGCGGTTAATACTAACCGCCCGACGCATACTTCGTTTCAGTAGCGCTGCGGCGGTGGGGGGGTGGTCTGGGGCAGGCGGTTGTGCCGGAACGTGTCGAGCAAGAGCTCCAGGAGCGCGATGCGGGCCCGCAACTCGTGCCCCCGTTCCGTGTCGCCAATCCGCCGGAAAGGGTTGCTTTCGCGAATAAGCGTCACCTGCGGGATGATGTCGATCCCGTTCTTCACCGCCGCATCCACCGATTCAAAGTGGTGGTGCAGGGCCAGCACCGTCCGGCTCGCTTCAAGCACCAGCGTGTACCCGTGATCGCCATAAGCCTCCGAAAATGCCCCGTCGATGGTGATCGCCTTCCCCGACCGTTTGAGAGGCGATTCCCCC
>JBEHXY010000212.1:0-7030 GCA_048498455.1 Planctomycetota bacterium
GCTTGGTTCATTGGTGCCAAAGTCACCCGAATCCTCGCCACAGAAAAATCATGCGCACCTTGCTCGAAGCAATACAAAACCCCGCCATCACACTAGACTTACACCCTCTCCACAAACAAGAACATTTGCGCACCTGCGCAATCACCTTGCGCACCTCGCCCAAAAAATGAAAGACAGCAAAAAGTTTGGCCACCTATGGCCACCTTGCCCCCGCCCCTTTCCCCACAACCATTTACACACGAATCCGATTTGGCCACCTGACCAAACCCGATGGCCACCTGACCAACTACCCCCAACCCCCGCTCCCCCGTAAAATCCTCTCACCGCCGCGTGCGACCTCTGCGTCTCTCTGCCTCTGTGGCACAAGATCACCCGCCAGCGCGCCAGCCAAGGAGAACCGAATGTCCCTCGCCCCCGCCCAGGCCCCCTCCACCCTCCTCAAATCCGATATCCTCAAATCCGAACCCTGCATCATCACCATCTTCGGCGCCACCGGCGACCTCACCCAGCGCAAACTCCTCCCCGCCATCTACAACCTCACCCGCGACGGCTCCCTTCACGAAAACACCGTCGTCGTCGGCTTCGCCCGCCGCCCCAAAACCGACGAACAGTTCCGCAACGAAATGAAGGAAGGCATCGAAAAGTTCTCCCGCTCCAAACCCCTCGATTCCTCCGTCTGGGAAAAAGTCTCCTCCAAACTCTTCTACCACCAGTCCACCTTCGAAGACGCCGCCGGCTACGAATCCCTCGCCAAACGCTTCGCCGAGCTCGACAAACAATTCAACACCGGCGGCCGCCGCCTCTACTACCTCTCCACCAGCCCCACCGAATTCACCACCGTCGTCAACAACCTCGGCGAGGCCGGCCTCGGCAACATCGACCCCTTCTCCCCGACCGCCTGGCGCCGCGTCATCGTCGAAAAACCCTTCGGCCGCGACCTCAAAACCGCCCTCGAGCTCAATGCCTCCATCGCCCGCGTCTTCGACGAAAAACAGATCTTCCGCATCGACCACTACCTCGGTAAACAAACCGTCCAGAACATGCTCGTCTTCCGCTTCGCCAATGGCATGTTCGAACCCGTCTGGAACCGCAACCACATCGACTCCGTCCAGATCACCGTCGCCGAAGCCATCGGCGTCGAAGGCCGCGGCGGCTACTACGAAACGTCCGGCGCCCTCCGCGACATGATCCAGAACCACCTCATGCAGCTCCTCACCCTCACCGCCATGGAGCCCCCCGCCGCCCTCGACGGCAACGCCATCCGCGACGAAAAAGTGAAAGTTCTCCGCTCCATCCAGCCCCTCACCCCCGACGAAGTCGCCCGCCGCACGGTCCGCGGCCAGTACCAGGCCGGCCGTCCCAACGGAAAAGACGCCAAGGGCTACCGCGAGGAAGAACGCATCGCCCCCGAATCCCAGACCGAAACCTTCGCCGCCGTGAAACTCCTCATCGACAACTGGCGCTGGAAGGGCGTCCCCTTCTACCTCCGCTCCGGCAAGCGCATGCCCAAGCAGGGCTCCGAAATCTGCATCCACTTCAAACCCGCCCCCGGCGTCCTTTTCGGCGCCGATGGCCGCCACCTCGCCCACAACATCCTCGTCCTCCGCGTCCAGCCCAACGAAGGCATGTCGCTCCTGATCAACGCCAAAACCCCCGGCACTGTCACCAAGATCGCCCCCGCACGCCTCGAATTCTCCTACGACGTCGCCTTCGGCAGCTACTCCCCCGAAGCCTACGAACGCCTCCTCCTCGACGCCATCCACGGCGACTCCACTCTCTTCATCCGCAACGACGAAGTCGAAGGCTCGTGGAAAATCATCGACTCCATCGAAGCCGGCTGGGCCGCCAATTCGCCGCCCCTCTCCTTCTATCCCGCCGGCACCTGGGGCCCGCCCGAAGCCACCAAACTCCTGGAACGCGATGGCCACAAATGGGACGCCCTGAGCGATCCCTCGAAGCGCGAGCTATCATTTGATAGCGATGAATAACCGCGCATAACCTCGCTTAACTGCGCTTAACCCCGCTTATCCGCCTTGGGAGATCGACAATGACCCTCACGACCCCCGCACCGGCACCCGTAAAGCGACGCTCCGGCGCCCTCACCGTCCTCCTCGTCATTTTCCTGCTGCTCTCCCTGCTGGGCAACTTCATCCTCTTCGTCCTCGTCGGAATCATGGGCCTTTCCATCGGCTCCGACGCACCCTCCACCAAGGTCGACACCCAGACCATCCGCAGCGGCGGCAGCGACAAGGTGGCCATCCTCCCGCTCGAAGGCGAAGTCGGCGACGACATGGTCGAATCCACCAACGAGTTCTGCGACTACATCAAGGACCACAATGACATCAAGGCCGTCGTGCTGGAAATCGAATCCCCCGGCGGCAGCGTCACCGCCTCCGACGAAATCCATCACATGCTCACCGACCTCCACGCCACCGGCCGCCGCATGACCGTCTCCATGCGCGGCCTCGCCGCCTCCGGCGGTTACTACATCTCCATGCCCGCCGACAAAATCTACGCCGAGCCCACCACCCTCACCGGTTCCATCGGCGTGATCTGGCCCGCCTTCGAAGTTTCCGAAATGATGAAAAAAGTCGGCGTCACCACCAACTTCGTCAAGTCCGACAACGCCAACGAATACAAGGACGCCGGCTCCCCCTTCAAACCCTTCACGCCCCAGGACGAACAGTACATCAAGAACCTGGTCAACCAGATGCATGCCAAGTTCTCCGCCGTCGTCGCCGCCGGACGCGGCGCCCGGCTCAAGGAACCGGTGAACCAGATCGCCATTGGAAAAATCTGGACGGCCGACGAAGCGCTCGGCCTGGGCCTCGTCGATGAAATCGCCTACCCCGACCAGGTCTACCTCAAAACCGCCTCCGACGCGGGCATCTCCGACCCCACCGTCATCCGCCTGCGCCGCAAGACCGGCCTCTTCGGCGCCCTCTCCGCCTCCTCGCCCATCGGCGGCACCAACGTCCACGTGCAACTCGACCCCAAATCCCTCGAGGGCGCCGCCCCCCGCGGCATGGAATTCCGCGTCCCCGGCCTCCGTTAACCCGGCTCCAGTTCGCCCCGAAGGAGAGCCTCCACCACCTGCGCCACCCCGCACTCGGCATGCGAACCCGTCACCCGCTTCGCACAGGCCTTCACCGCGTCCGTCGCATTGCCCATCGCAAAGCTCAAGCGCGCCCCCTGCAGCATCGCAAGGTCGTTGATGTCGTCGCCAATCACCACCACCCGCTGCGGCTCCACACCCAGCCCCGCCGCCATCTGCTCGATGCCTGTCCACTTGCTGGTGTTTCCGCTGAAGACCTCCAGCACCTGACAGTCATAGTGCGGCGAGTAGATCGAGTGGTGCGACGCCCGCCCGCCGAACCGCTGCTCCGTTTCCGCCTCGATCGCGCGACCCTCGGCGACGCTCGCCACGATTCCCAGCCGCACGATCCCCTCGCGGTAGGGGGGTGGAACGGTTTGGCATTCGGTGGCTTGCATGCGGTTCGCCAGCAGCCACTCGGTGGTCCCGCGATGCGGCACGCCGTGGTCGGTGATGAAGTACATCGGCACCCGCTCCACCGGGTCATCCGCGAGCAGGAGCACCGCATGGCCGCGGCTGCCGAAGAAATCGACCGCTTCCTCCACGAGCGCCAAGGGCATGAAGCGGCAGGAGAGGGTGCGGCCGGTGGCCATGTCGCTGACCATGGCCCCGTTGGCGAAGACGCCCGGGCCGGTGAGGTCCAGCGCCCCGATGACGCCGCCGCATTCGCCGGCGTTGCGGCCGGTGCAGATGGCGACGTGAATGCCGGCTTCGCGCGCGGCGCGCAGGGCGGCGAGGTCGCGCTCGTTGACCTTGTGCGACCAGCCGATCAGCGTGCCGTCGAGATCGCAGGCGAGGATGCGCCAGAAGCTGTTCATCGCGGCTCCGCCAGTTGCCGGTACACCTGCTCGATGCGTTCCACCATGACCTCCGCGGAGAAGCGTTCCAGACAAAACGCGCGGCCGTACGCCCCCATCGCGCGGGCCTTTTCGCGGTCCTTCGCCATGCGCACCATCGCCGCCGCGAGCGCCTCGGCGTCGCCGGTTTTTACGAGGTAGCCGGTTTGGCCGTCGAGGCAGACTTCGGCGGCGCCGTCGCAATCGTAGGAGATGACGGGGACGCCGCCGAGCAACCCTTGCGGGAGGGCGCGGGCGAGGCCTTCGCGGTAGCTGGGATGGACGACGGCATCCATCGCGGGCAGCAGGCGCGGCACTTCGACGGGCGAGACGAGACCGGTCAGCGTGAAGCGCTTTTCCCAGCCGCGTTCCTTGATGGTCTGCTCGAAGCGCTGCCGGTAGACGCCATCGCCGATCCAGAGCAGGTGGGCGTCGGGAGCGGCGGCGAAGAGGTCGCCGGCTTTGGCGAGCAGGTCGTCATGGCCTTTGAGGGGTTGGAGTCGGGCGATGGTGCCGAAGACGAAGGCGTTTGCGGGGATGCCCAGCCGGGAGCGCACTTCGTCGCGGGTGACGCCGGGCGAAACGAAGGGGGCGACTTCCATGCCGCTGTAGACGGTGGTGAAGAGGCTTTCGCCGCGTTCGCGGCCGACACCGGCGGCGAGGGCCTGGCGGGTCATGGCGTCGGCGACGCAGATGATCTTGTCGCAGCGGCGGGCGGCCCAACGTTCGAGGCCGATCCAGAGGCGGTTGAGCGCGGGCCGCTGCCACGGGTGGAAGGGCAGGCCGTGGATGGTGTGGACGACGAGCGGACGCCTGCCGGCGCTGGCTTGTTTGACCTTCCAGGCGGCGCCGCGGCCGAGGATGCCGGCCTTGCTGGAATGGGTGTGGACGACGTCGGGCTGCCAGTCGCGGACGAATTTCTGGATTTCGCGGTAGGCGGCCCAGTCATGGGTGACGTGCGGGTTGCGGACGAGGTGGGGGGTAACCACGACGCGGTAGCCGCCGGCCTGGGCGCGGTCCATGAGGGTGCCTTCGGGGCCGAGGCTGGGGCCGGTGAGGAGGAGCACCTCGTGGCCGTTGCGTGCGAGCCCTTCGCAGGTGAGCAGGGTGTTTTCCTGAGCGCCGCCGACGATGAGGCGCGTGATAATGTGAAGGATCTTCATGCGAGCCGGTGATTCTAAGATTTTTTTGCCGCAAAGTCCCTGTGGCGCGGCTCTATGCTCGGGGTTTGGGGAAATGGCAAAGGAACCGCGTGACCGACACCGTTTTGCGAACTGTGACCCCGGATGAAACGCTGGTGCAGGCGGCGCGCGGCGGGGATCGCGAGGCGTTTGCGGGGCTGGCGGCGCGGTACGAGAAGTCGCTGCTGGCCACGGCGCTGGCGATTCTGCGGTCGCATGCGGATGCGCGGGACGCGGCGCAGGAGGCCCTGCTGACGGCGTATCAGCGGTTGAACCAGTTGCGGGATGCGCGGCAGTTTGCGCCGTGGCTGCTGAAGATCACACGGCGGGCGGCGTATCGGATTCGCAAGCAGCGGAGCCGGCGGACGGCGGAAGCGCTTTCGTCGGATCATCCGGCGCCGAAAATGGCGCCGTCGGCGCTTTCGCAGGAGCTTTTTTCGCTGATTGCACGGCTGCCCAAAGCGCAGCAGCACCTGGTGCTGCTGCGGTACGTGGATGACTTTTCGACCCCGGACATTGCGAGGATCACGTCCACGCCGCTGGGGACGGTGACGAAGCAGCTTTCCCGAGCGCATGAAAAACTTCGTCACTGGCTTTCGCAGGAGGCACGGCATGGCGGCTGATCGCAAGGACCTCGAGGGGCTGTTTGCCGGGGCGCGGGAAGAGCTTTCGTCGCAGCCGTCAGTGAGTGCGGGGTTGGCGGGGCGGTTGGGGGAGGTGCGCATGGCACCGCGGCGGCGGCGGGTGATTCCGTGGGTGGCGGCGGCGGGCGTTTTGGCTTTGGGGTTGGTTTGGATGATGCGTCCGGCTGCTCCTGTGGCGCGGCCTTATCCGTTGACGCCGGTCAGCGTGGATCTGGGGGATGTGCTGATCACGCAGCGGCTGGCGTGTGCGCTGAGCGATCGGGCGGTGCTGGTGGCGTGGACGACGACGGCGGGCGTTGGGGCGGTGGAGAAGCCGACGCGGCATCATCGGTATTTGGAGGTGCCGCTGCGGACGGCGGCGGCGGAGGGGGGCGTGTTTCATTGTTCGCTGTTCATCGCGGAGGGGGATGTGCGGCCGCCGCTGGTGCCGCCGACGATTGTGGCGTTGTTGCCGGAGGGGCGGATGGTGGGGTTTGCGGCGTCGCCGACGTTTGTGGCGACGCCGGATCTGGCGGCGGCAGTGCGGTCGTCGGCGCCGGCGGGCGTGCCGGGGGTGACGATGAAGGAAATTGACGCGGCGCTGGCGGCCCATGCGTCGTCGATGTGACGAGAGAATTTCATTTGAAAGGATTCCGATGCGGATGGTTCGGTTGCTGCTGCCCCTGTTGTTGATGGGTGCTACGGTTCGGGCGGCGGATACGCCGGCGACGGCGCCGGTGCTGTACACGGTCACGGGAACGGCGAAAGAGCACGATGGCATGTACCTGCTGAAGATCCTGATCATCAAGACGGATGGCACGTTGAAGTCGGAGATTGTCAGCCGGCCGGCGATCCAGATGAAAAATGGGCAACGGGCGGAGGTGGAGGTTGGGCAGATGACGCCGGTGGTAGGGGGGGGAGATGGAACGATTCACCAAGTATTTTCGGGGATTCGGGTAACCGCCATCAAGGCCGCCTGGTCGCCGCAGGTGTTGTATATGGCGATGGTGGTGGAGAAGGACGTGGTAACTTGGGCGGGCACGGGGACGTTTGTGCCGGAGGCGGCTACGCAGCCGGCGAAGTAGCGGGCGGGCTTCTCGGATGGGGGGCGGCCCCCTATAATTCCGCTTCTGTTTGTGAAAGGATTTTCCGCATGGCCGCCCCGCAAGTCCTGCTTCTCCGCACTGCCGGCACGAATTGTGATCGGGAGCTGGCGCACGCGTTCACGCTGGTGGGGGCGCAGGTGACGCCGGTGCATATCAACGCGGTGCTGGCGGATCCTTCGCAGTTCGAGCG
>JBEHXY010000213.1:0-7014 GCA_048498455.1 Planctomycetota bacterium
GGAAGGTACCAGAGAGGTTCGGCCAGGGCCGGGCGAGGTTCGGGCAGGGCGGGGGCGCGGAGGGGTTGCGGGGGCGGGAGGTCGGGGAGGGTCATGGGGCTTTATTTCAGTTCGACGGACCAGTAGGCGTGGTCGAGGAAGTGTTTCCAGGAGGCGTACTTGTCGGAGCCGAGGCGGAGGTTGATGACGGGGTTGCGCTTGGGTTTGACGGGGAGCTTGTGGAGGTGCATGTGGGCCTGGGCGGGGGTGCGTCCACCTTTTTTGGCGTTGCAATAGACGCAGGAACAGACGAGGTTGTCCCAGGTGGTCTTTCCGCCATGGGAGCGGGGGACGACGTGGTCGAGCGAGAGTTCCTGGGTGGGGAATTTTTTGCCGCAGTACTGGCAAGTGGAGTGGTCGCGGGCGTAAATGTTGCGGCGGTTGAGTTTGACGTCCTGGCGCGGGAGGCGGTCGTAACCGAGGAGGCGGATGATGCGGGGGACGGCGATTTCATAGCGAACGGTGCGGACGAAATCGTGGTTGTCGCGTTCGAACTGGGCCTTGAGGGCGGAGAGTTCGATCCAGGAGGAGATGTCGTAGGAGAGGTAGCCGGCGTCTTCGACGGAGACGACTTCGGCGAGGTTTCGACAGAGGAGGGAGAAGGCGCGACGAGCGGAGACGACACGAACCGCCATGTAGAGGCGGTTGAGGACGAGAACATTACATCCGAGGCCTGAGGCAGGGAAAGCTGCTTCCACGGACACTGCTCCGGTACGGGGTCATAGGGTGGACCTCCGAACGCCGAACGGGCGTTTCCAGTCTGCTTCAGGGTAGTTGTCAGCGCCGCTCAAGTCAATATGTAGTGCGCCCGGGAGAGACACACACAAGATTTAACCGACGTGGGGCGTTGAATGGTGACAAACTTCACAGGTACAATGATTGTTTCGACTGACCGGGAAGGCGTGCGGACGCACGCGAGTTTCGATGACACTGCAAAGCCCGCCGACACCGACGACCGCGACCCGAACGACCAACGCTGCGCCGCCGGAGTGGGCGATCGAACGGGGGATCAAGAGGGTGGGCAAGGTGAGTGGGGCGTTGGGCCGGGGGCTGGACCGGCTGGCGAAGGCGCCGGTGATCGGGGCGGTGGTGCGGTTCTTTTCGAGCATCTGGATCGGGATCGGGGTGCTGCTGCTGCTGGCGATCTACATCGCGGTGGGGTCGGGGTTTGCGACCATGCGGGCGAAGCTGGAGATGACCGACCTGCAGTTTTTTGACGCCTGGCCGATGCGGGTGCTGGTGGGATGGCTGGCGCTGAACCTGACGGTGGTGACGTTGCGGCGGATACCGCTGACGTTGTTCAAGCTGGGGTCGTGGACGGTGCACGTGGGGATCCTGACGCTGATCGGGGGGAGCGTGTGGTACTTCTCGCACAAGACGGAGGGGGCGGTGCGGATTTACCTGGGGCAGGCGAAGGACGTGTACTACGACGCGACGGAGCGGGCGTTGTATGCGTATCCGGTGCTGGCGGATGGGACGATTGACGAGGCGCATGGGACGATGACGCCGCTGCCGACGCTGCCGATTTTTTATGATCATTTGTCGAAGCTGGGGACGGGGCTGGACATGGCGGTGCCGGGGGAGGCGTTTGCCGGACTGGGGAAGGGGCTGGAGGGGATCAGCGCGCGGGTGACGGGGTATTACGCGGCGGCGGAGCAGGACCCGGTGTGGATTCCGGATCGCAACGGCGGCGGAGCGGCGGCGGGTGCGGAGACGCAACCGGCGGGCGGCGAGGAAAGCAGTCCGGCGGTGCGGATCAGCCTGACGTTGACGGGGGCCTCGGGGGGGCAGTGGCTGGTGGCGAATTCGCCGGCGGCGCGGGTGCTGGATTTTCCGGATGATCCCAACGGGTTCTTCGGGGTGGAGTATTTGTATCATCCGACGGCGGAGCGTCTGGCGGAGATCACGGCGCCGCTGGAGGGGCCGCTGGGGTTGACGGTGCGGGTGCCGGGCAAGGGCGTGGACAAGACGTACACGGTGACGCCGGGGCAGACGATTTCGGTGGCGGGGACCCCTTACACGCTGAAGGTGGCGGGGGTGCAGCCGGCGATGGAGCTGGTGTCGAAGGGGTATGAGGGGACGATGAGCAACAGCCTGATGGTGCAGGTGACGAAGAAGGAGGGGGAGAAGGAGACGACGTTCAACCGCATGGCGCTGTTCCGGTATCCGGAGCGTTCGCCGGACTTCATCACGGGGCCGGACGGGAAGCAGAAGCGGGTGCAGGACCGGGTGGACAACGACATTCAGATCGTGTTTCACGATGCGCAGCGGGACCAGTTCTGGGTGGTGGAGGGGACGGACGGGAAGCTGGAGCTGGTGCAGCGGGCGGCGGGCGGGAAGGTGACGCGGACGCCGGTGCAGGCGGGCGAGGGAGGCGCGGTGGCGCAGGTGCGGACGGTGCCGCTGACGGTGTCGGTGCTGGAGCGGACGCAGATGCACCGGGGGCTGGAGGTGCACGTGATTCCCGAAGCGCAGCGAAAGAGCGGCACGGCGATGGATGCGATGCAGCGTTCGGCGGTGGAGATGGAACTGGGGAAGGGGGACGCGCGGGTGGAGAAGGTGTTTGTGCCGTTCGTGCAGTTTGCGCAGGTGGGTGAGCTGCCGGGGGCGCATCCGACGGTGGTGGAGGTGCCGGGGGCGGGGAAAGTGGGGCTCTTGCTGTCGAACACGCGGCGGGAGTTGCCGAGCAGGGTGAAGCTGGCGAATTTTGAGCCGATCAAATATCCGGGGGCGACGAACACGTTTGCGGATTATGTGTCGACGCTGGAGGTGACGGACAAGGGGGGCGGGCAGACGGAGACCATGGTGGCGCGGCTGAACGCGCCGGCGGAGAATCACGGGTTGTATTATTTCCAGGCGGCGTGGGATGGGAATTTGTGGCCCGGGCAGCGGTTCAGCGTGCTGGGGGTGGGGAATCGGCCGGGGATCAAGGTGATGATCCTGGGGGCGCTGCTGATGATTTTGGGGATCGGGTATGCGTTTTATGTGAAGCCGGTGTTGTTGAAGGTGAAGAAGCAGCAGTTGGCGGAGTGGGCTTCGAGGAAGGGCAAGGGGGAATAGCCACAGATGAACAGGGATGAACACCGATGACGACGACGGAAACACGAAGGCACGAAGACACGAAGTGGCACGAAGTGACGACGTAAAATGCCACGAATGCACGAGAATTGGGGGGGAGTTTTTTGGGGGCGGGTGGGTGATGGAGGTTTTTATGCGGACGTGGATGATGATGGTGGGGGTGATGGTGGTGGCGCTGGTTTGTGGGCGGGCGGTGGCGTTGCCGATGGACCAGGCGAAGCCGGGGGAGGGTGCGGCGGCGGTGGATCCGCATGTCGGGGCGGCGGGGGCGCCGGGGATGGGGGGCGTGGGAGCGGCAGGGCAGGTGGCGCCGGGGGGCGATGCGCCGATGGTGACGGCGACGAGCGCGGCGGAGCGGGCGGCGTTTGAGAAGGGGCTGCAGCTGGCGGAGTTTCGCAAGCTGGCGGTGATGCACATGGACCAGGTGAAGATCCTGGACAGCTGGGCGCGGCAGTCGATCAGCAAGATTCGGCACCGCAGCACCATTGACGGGAAGGATCCGCTTGTGGCGGCGCTGGACCTGGTGTTTCTGCGCGACGACTACGTGGACCGGAACATTATTTACGTGCAGTCGGTGCCGATCCGGCAGGGGCTGCGGGATTTCGCGCAGGATGCGGTGGAGAAAGAGCGCATCGTGCACGAGGGGCTGGTGAGCTATTCGTTTTTGACGCGGCCGGACGTGACGCAGTATCTGAACCAGCTGTCGACGAATTCGCAGGCGACCAAGGGGGTGGGGCAGGTCATTGATGCGGCGCAGACGTTCTTCAACCTGGCGGGGACGCTGCAGTTGTGTCCGCCCGACGCGGCGAATCGGAACGCGCCGTGGGTGCACCCGGCCAGCCTGTGGGCGAATTTTCCGGAGGGCGCCAAGGCGCTGGAGGCGGATGGAAAAACGGGCACACCGGTGCCGGGGTATTCGGCGGACCAGGCGCGACGGATCTGGCTGGCGGTGATGCAGATGCGTGACGGGTGGGCGGCGGGGGATGCCGGCATGGTGAATACGGGGATGGGGACCCTGGCGAAGATTCTGCCGACGATCGACCCGCAGGGGTATCCGTCGGAGACCAAGCGGAGCGTGGAGCTTTGGTACAACCGGAGTTTTGCGGGCACGATCATCGATGTGTTTGTGTACTTCATCGCGATGACGCTGTTTCTCCTGGTGGCGGTGGGGGTGAACCAGAAGCTGGAGAAAAAGGCGCTGGCGGTGTTTGCGCTGGCGGTGGCGATCCACATCGCGGCGACGGCGGTGCGCTGGTGGCTGGCGGGGCGGATTCCGATCAAGAATCAGTTTGAATCGGTGCTGGGGGCGGCGCTGATCGGGTGCGTGGTGGGGCTGGCACTGGAAAGCTGGAAGAAGAACGGCATCTTCGGGATGGCGTTTTCGTTTGTCGGCTTCCTGGCAATGACGGCGTGCTTCACGTTCCCGTTTGTGATCGGGCAGGACATCGGGGCGTCGATCGGGAAGGTGGCGGGGATCCTGGATGATTACTGGCTGTACATCCATGTGAACATTGTGATCGCCAGTTATGCGTTGATTGCGGCGACGTTCGTGGTGGGCGTGGTGTACCTGCTGATGAAGCAGTGGTACTGGATCAACCCGATCGAGCCGGGGTTCGAGGAGGGCGGGGAGTTGATGGGGGGAAGCGGTGGTGGCGGCGGCGGAGGAACGGTGGCGGTGGCGTTGCCGGCGATGGCCAGGCAGGTGCAGGCACAACGGGCGCGGACGCTGGAGGTGCTGGATGGGGCGAACATCGTGATTCTGCAGATGGCGTTCTGGTTTCTGGGAATCGGGATTATCTGCGGGGCGGTGTGGGCGGATCACAGCTGGGGCCGGCCGTGGGGATGGGATCCGAAGGAGACTTTTGCGCTGGTGACGTGGATCGTGTATTTGATCATCGTGCACTTGCGGCTGGTGACGAAGGCGAAGGCGGATTGGACGGCGTGGCTGTCGATCGTGGGCTTCGGGGTGATGATGTTTAATTGGATTGGGGTAAATTTCTGGCTGGTCGGGTTGCATAGTTATGCTTGAGACGACGACGGGAATTAGCCACAGATGAACACGGATGAACATGTATGACGGGGTTCGTGGCGATTTTTTGAATGGCCACGAAAGACACTAAAGGCACGAAATTGAGTTGGGGGATTTTTGTTTTGGAGACTGGTGACGCATGGCTGTGACGGAACGGGATGTGGTGGAGGCGCTCAAGGGGGTGAAGGATCCGGATGTGTTCAAGGATCTGGTGACGCTGCAACAGGTCAAGAGCGTGAAGGTGGTGGAGGGGATGGTGGCGGTGGAGATTTCGACGGCGAGCCCGCTGAAGGAGCGGATTCGTGCGGAGGTGGAGGCGGCGATCGGGAAGATCGCGGGGGTGGAGGAAGTGATCGTGAATTTCACGACGTCGCTGGGGGCGGCGAAGGCGGCGGGCGGCGGCGCGGGGGGAAGTCGGCCGGCGGGGGCGGCGCAAGGGGTGCAGGCCAAGAAGGCGCTTCCGGGGGTGAAGCATGTGATCGCGGTGGGCGCGGGCAAGGGGGGCGTGGGCAAGAGCACGATCGCGGTGAACCTGGCGGTGGGGTTGAGTTTGATGGGGAAGAAGGTGGGGTTGCTGGACGGGGATATTTATGGTCCGAGCGTGCCGACGATGACGGGGCTGGGGGTGCGTGCGCCGACGGTGGTGGGGGATCGGATTGTGCCGTTCAAGGTGGGGCGTGAGGGGAACGAATTGGTGGTGATGTCGATCGGGTTCATGGTGGATCCGGAGAAGGCGTTGATCTGGCGTGGGCCGATGGCGCATGGGGCGATGCAGCAGTTCCTGGTGCAGGTGGAGTGGGGGGACCTGGATTATCTGATTGTGGATTTGCCGCCGGGGACGGGGGATGTGAGTTTGACCTTGGCGCAGACGGTGGCGTTGACGGGGGCGGTGGTGGTGGCGACGCCGCAGGAAGTGGCGCTGGCGGACGCGCGGCGTGCGGTGCGGATGTTCCAGCAGCTGGGCGTGGAGATCCTGGGGGTGGTGGAGAACATGAGTTACTTTGTGTGCGAGCATGGCAGCGCGTATGACATCTTCGGGCGGGGCGGCGCGCAGATGATGGCGCAGCGGATGGGGTTGCCGTTTTTGGGAGAGGTGCCGATCGACGTGCGGCTGCGGGTGAATTCGGATGCGGGGACGCCGCTGGAGAATTTTGCGAAAGGCGGGGGATCGACGAGCGCGCTGACGCAGATCGCGGACATGCTGGACAAGCAGGTGGCGGTGCGGCTGGCGACGCGGCCGGCGGCGAAGCCGATCAATCTGCAGATATCGTGAGGACGACGAACGGCGTTCAGTACGAAGACACGAAGTTTTGAAGGACCACGAAGGACGGGGGAGGAGTCTGGGGGTGGGGTGCGTTTGGTTTGGAGGTTTGGTTGTGGGGATTCGGTTGAATGTGTTGAAGGGGAGTGAAGGGGGGGTGTCGGGGGAGGATCTGGTTCGGCGGGCGCGGAATGTGGAGGTGGAGTTGGCGGGGGCGGTGGGGCAGGTGGAGGAGGTGGGGGCGGGGGTGGCGGTGTGGAGCGAGGAGTTTCGGCGCGTGCCGCCGGTGAATTTTTTGGCGCAGGTGCGGCTGGCGGAGGGGGTGACGGCGGCGGAGGCGTTTGCGGAGGTGGAGGGGTTTTATGCGGGGCATGGGGCGACCTGTTACAGCTGGCAGCCGGAGGGGAGTGCGGGGGAGGCTTCGTTTGATTTGCTGGCGGCGCATTTTTCGGCGCTGGGGTGGCGGCGGGTGGTGCATCGGTTTTATGGCTTGCAGAAGCTCGTGCCGCTGGAGGGGCGCGGGGATTTGACGGTGATTCCGGTGCGGGCGAGTTTTGAGAAGTGCCGGGAGCTGCTGGAGGCGTCGATGGCGGCGGAGGGGCGGGGA
>JBEHXY010000214.1:0-6962 GCA_048498455.1 Planctomycetota bacterium
CAGGAGGATCGGCAGGAGGTTGAGGCCGTAGATGTCGCCGAGGAAGGGGAGGTGGAAGAGGGGGTGGCCAAGCGGGGGCACGGGGTTGGGGAGGATGGTGTCGGGGTTGGAGAGGTCGTTGATCCAGCCGGGGATGAAGGGGGCATGGCGGAGGTCGATGTCGACGCGGAGGCCGGCGTAGAGGGCGATCCAGATGGGGGTCTGGAGGAGCATGGGGAGGCAGCCCAGCAGTGGGCCGGCGGGGTTGACTTCGTTTTCGCGGTAGATGCGCATCTGCTCTTCCTGGACCTTCTTGGGGTCCTTGGCGTAGCGCTTTTTGGAGGCTTCGAGCAGGGGCTGGATGGCCTTCATCTTTTTGCCCATGACGGCCATGTTGATCTGCGAGGCGCGGGTGAGGGGGTGAAGGATGGCCCGGACGATGAGCACCAGGAGCATGATGGCGATGCCGTAGTTATGGAAGGCGATCGAGCCGTGAAGGATGTCGAGGAAGCGGAGGATGACGTTGGCGACGGGCTCGAAAGTGCAATAGGCGCAGGGGCCGCCCTGGGCGAGGTGGATGGCGGAGTGGTACTGGTAGAGCTCGTGGTTGTAGTCGGTCGTGCCGGGGGCGGCGGAGGCGTTGCCCTGGAGGACGGCGCGCTTCTTGGGGCCGAGGTAGACGGAGATCGGAAGGGTGGCGGTGCCGTTGGCGGGGAGGGTGAGGGCGGCGCCGTTGAGACGGGTGACGGCGAGGTATTTTTCGGCATCCTTGCTGCCTGCGGCGGCGGGGTCGAGGAGGACGGCGTCGAGGTTGGCGGTGGCGACGTGGTTCGTCAGATCGACCGTGCGCTTGTCCCAGAGTTCAAAGGTGTTGGGAGTGGAGGGGAGGGGTCGGGTGATGGCGACGAAAAAGCGGTTGGCGTCGGAGGTCCAGAGGAGCGGGGTGGGCCCGGAGAAAGGGCCGAGGTCCTGGGTGAGGCCGGGGAGCGCGGGGAGGGCCGAGTGGTAATGGGTGCCGAAGGCGACGACGACTTTTTTGGCGGTGTCGACGCCGACGTTGTCGTAGGCACGGTCGTCGCCCTGGAGGTTGTCGCGCGGGAGGTCGGTGGAACCGAGCTGGTCGATGGCGACGGAGAGCGGCTGGTCGGAGTGGCTGGTGAGGGTGTGGGAGATGGTGATGTCGTAGGAGGCGGGGTCGATGGTGAAGGTCTTGGTGATGTCGAGGAGGGGCTGGCCGGCCTTGTCCTGCAGGGTGATCTGGAGGCGGGCCTCCTTGGGATTGGCCGAGGGAAGGACTTTCCAGGTGGGCTGGGTGGCGAAGAGGTCGTAGGGAAGGGCGGCGTCCTTGCCGATGGCGACGGTGGCGCCGAGGGTGGCGAAGGGCTTGGGGGCGTTGGGGAGGGCCTTGAGGAAGGTGAGGGGCTCTTTGCGCTGCACGGTCTCGGCATAGTCTTTGATGTTGAGCTGCACGAGGTCGAGGCCGGCGGTGACGGAGTCGATGGTGATCGAGAGCTTGTCGCTGGAGGCGGCGGAGGCATCGCCGAGGGTGACCGTCTGGATGGGCGCGCCGGGAGCGGTGGTCGGTGGCGCGGAGGCGGCGGCATAGGAGAAGGCGGGGAGGGTGGGGGCGGCGGCTTTCCCCCCGCCGGCGCCGGTCCACTTCGAAATGAGGGGTCCGACGAGGAGGTAGATAAGGACGGCCATGACGATGGTGGTGAGGAGACGGCGGGTGTCCATGGAGCCTCGCGGGGGGATTGCAAAAGAATGGGGTATGGTAGGGGAAAAGGGGGTTGGGGGAAACCCATTGGGGGTTGAGAAGGGGCGTGGTGGGGTGGCGGATAACGAAAAATTACGAGCCTGCGGGGATTATGGGCGGCGTAAAACAAAAATTCGAAAAATACGAAGGGTGATTAATGGCATCCGCAGAAGTGCCGATGGGAAGGCTGTGGAGACATGAACCTTTGCTCCTGCGGCGACTGCCCTGCGAGCTTTTTTTAGGAGAACCTGCATGCGTTCCCGCACTTCCCGTCGTGGCTTTACCCTCGTCGAAATCCTGATCGTCGTGATCATCCTGGGTATCCTGGCCGCGATCGTGATCCCGCAGTTCACCAACGCGAGCAACGACGCCCGCAACAACTCGGTGCAGTCGACGCTGCAGACGGTGCGCAGCCAGCTCGAGCTGTTCAAGATTCAGCACACCGACACGCCTCCCGTCGCCGCGGGCATGTGGACGATCATGACCGGTAAATCCAACGCGACCGACACCCAGACGCCGGTGGCCACGGGCACGCTGGGACCCTATCTCCAGCAGGCGCCGGTGAACCCGGTGAACAACCAGAGCGCCGTGGGCGCGGCTGCGGCCACCAACGTGGGCTGGGTGTACACCACCGCGGCCAACGGCCAGTACACCATCCAGGCGGTGGACACCACGGGCACGGGCCTTCTGGCCTACTAAGCGGTCTGCGGACCCGCCAATTGAACAGACAACCAAAGGGTGAAGGAAGTGCCGGACTGGAGCGGAGACGCTCGGGGACGGCACTTCCTTATTTTTGCGGCGCGGTCATTGGGGGCGCGGCTCGTTGCGGGGGCCGCGGCGGGGAAGCGGATTGCGTCGGCACAGCGGCACCGCTAAAGTACCCTCGCCCCGCCGGTTGAAACGATTATCGCCAACCGCTGGACCCGCCGCGGCGCGCCCCAGGGCGTCGGCCTGCCGGCGTCTCCAGCGCTTCGCGCCTCCATCGTGTGCCGGCCGGGTCGATTCACATCCCGCGCGCCAGGTGCCTGATGGACCCCGATGAACTTGCCTCCCGCTGCGAAGCGATTCTTGCCTACCGCTTTCACGACCACGATCTCTTGCGCGAAGCGCTGACCCATGCGTCGATCGCCGACGATCGGCGGCTTTCGAACGAGCGGCTGGAGTTTCTCGGGGATTCGGTGCTGGGGCTGGTGGTGTGTCACCGGCTTTACGACCTGTTTCCGGACTATCTCGAAGGCGATTTGACGAAGCTGAAATCGGCGGTGGTGAGCCGCAACACCTGCGCGGCGGTCGCCAACGCGATCGGGCTGACGGACCTGATTTTCGTGGGCAAGGGGATGATGGGGCGCAAGGCCGGGGGCAACGGCACGGCATCTCCGGGCAGCGGCGCGGACATGCCGTCGTCGCTGGCGGCGGGGGTGCTCGAGTCGATCATCGCGGCGATTTACATCGATGGGGGATTTGAAGCGGCGGGACGTTTCATCTTGACCTACATGGAACCTTACATTCATCAGTTTGCGGCGACGACGCACCAGCAGAATTTCAAAAGCCTGTTGCAGCAGCACGCCCAGAAGATGCTGGCGGCGACGCCGATGTATGAACTGCTGGACGAGAAAGGTCCGGATCACTCGAAGTGCTTTGAGGTGCGGGTGGTGATCGGCGGCCGGGCGTTCGGCAGCGCGTGGGGCCCGGCGAAGAAACAGGCGGAGCAGAAGGCGGCGCAGAATGCGCTCGAGGAGCTCGGGGTGCTGGCGCGCGAGGGGCCGCTGCCCTCGGAGATCGCCGCGGAAGAGCTTGGCGAAGCGGCGCACGCTGCGGTCGAGCACGAGGCCGCCGGCGACGAGTCCCCCTCCTGATTTTCACCCTGGACGGAGTGTTCCATGCCCCCAAGCGGCGCGCCCATCGGCGTGTTTGATTCCGGTCTCGGCGGCCTGACGGTCGCCAAAGCCCTCCGCGAACTGTTGCCCACCGAATCGATCGCCTACTTCGGCGACACCGCCCGGCTGCCCTATGGCACCAAGAGCCCGGCGACGGTGCACCGCTTCACGCGGCAGTGCCTGCAGTTCCTGATGGGGCTGCGGCCAAAGCTGCTGGTGGTGGCGTGCAACACCGCCTCGGCGCTGGCGCTGGACAAGCTGCGGACCGACTTCAAAGCGGTCCCGGTGCTGGGGGTGCTGGAGCCCGGGGCGCGGGCGGCGGTGGAGGTGGCCTGCGCCGGTGGCCGGGAGGCGTCGCGCGGGCGCATCGGGTTGATCGCCACGGAGGCGACGATCGCCTCCAACGCCTATCCGACGGCGATCCGGGCGCTGGAGCCGACGCTGCAGGTGGTGGGGCGGGCCTGTCCGCTGCTGGTGCCGCTGATCGAAGAGGGGCGGGAGCCGGGCGACCTGATCGTGGGGCTGGTGCTGCGCGAGTACCTGGCGCCGTTTTTGGAAATGGATGTGTCGGCGTTGATCCTGGGCTGCACGCACTACCCGCTTTTTGCGCCGGCGATCCGGGAAACGCTGGGCGAGGCGGTGACCCTGATCGACTCGGCGCGGCAGACGGCGCTGGCCGTCCGGCAGCAACTCGATACAATGCAGGCCCGCTCCGGCAGCCCGCACGATGGCCGGCTGACCTGCTACGTCACCGACCAGGGGCAGCGTTTTGAACGCCTGGCGTCGCGGTTCCTGGGCGAACCGGTGGGCCAGCCGGTGTGGGTGACTCCCGAGATGCTGGAACTGGCGGAAACCTCCTGATGGGTGAAACGGTGAATCACGTCGGTCGCAACTTTCTGGCACTTTCCGCGGCCCTGTGGGTGGGGGTTTCGCTCGGCGGCTGCAGCAGCGACAGCGTGCGCAGCTCGCGCGATTTCAACGAGCTGATTCCGCGGATGATGGGGGCGGTGAATTCCAACAGCTCCCCGACCGAGGCGGCGGCGAACCTGTTCAACGCCACGAGCCCCGACGAACGGCGGGACGCAATCGCCTACCTGCAGACCAAAAAATATGGCCACGAAGCGCCTTACATGAAGGCCTACCGGATGCTGGCGACCGATCCGCACCCGCAGGTGCGGGCGCAGGCGATGCGGGCGCTGGGCAGCTCGGGCGATCCGTCCGTGGCGCCGGTGCTGGTGACGGGGCTGGGGGATCCGCAGGCGGAAGTGCGGCGGGATGCGGCGACGGGGCTGCTGACGAGCTACTCGGCGGAAGCCGAGGCGCCGCTGCGGGTGCACCTGCGGGAAGATGATGACGACCAGGTGAAGATCAATTGCGCCCGGGCGCTGCGGCATTTTCCGACGCAGCCGGTGATCCGGGCGCTGATCGACGCCCTGGACGATCGCAATGCGGCGGTGGCGTACTGGTCGCACGAGTCGCTGATCGGCATGACCGGCGAGCGGATGCCGGTGGACACCAAGACGTGGCTCACCTGGTATCAGCAGCGCTACAGCCCGCCGCCCGCTACGGGCACGGGCGCAGGTACGGGCACGGGCAACGGCTGATTTTCGCTGGACGGATTCACGCAGGATAACCCCCCCACCGAGGAGCGCCGCATGGCCACGGAGCGATCCGCCGCGGGCGCGGCGATTCTGGAAAAGCTGCACGCCGGTTTTGGCGGGCCGAAGGTGCTGGGGCCGCTGGGGGAAGTGGCGCCCGATTTTGTGGACATGGTGCGGGACTTCGCGTTTGGCGAGCTGTACGCGCGGTCGGGGCTGGATCTCAAGAGCCGGCAACTGGCGACGGTGGCGGCGCTGGCGGCGATGAACAACGCGCCGCAGGTGCTCAAGGCGCACCTGCATGCGGCGATGAACCTGGGGTGGACGCGCGACGAGCTGGTGGAAGTGTTGATGCAGATGGCGCTGTATGCGGGTTTTCCCGCGGCGATCTCGGCGTTGATGGTGGCGGGGGAGGTTTTCAGGGAGCGGCCAGGGGGACCGTCTGGGGGGCGGCCTGGGGGGCAGCCGGCGGCATCGCCACCGGTGCAGCCGTCACCGCGGCCCCCGGTCGCACCCTGACGACCAGCGGATCGGCGAGCTGTGCGGCGCGGAACATGCGGGTGCGGCGGGCGCAGGCGGGGCAGCTCATGCAGGGGTTTTCCACGGGCATCTGGCAGGTCCAGCTCGCGGCGAAGGGAACGCCGATCTGGTAGCCCAGCTCGATGACCTGGTGATCGTCGAGGCCCATCAGGGGGGTGCGGACGCTGAGGGGGGTCTCGCCGTTGTGCAGGTCCATGAGGGTGTTGAAGACCTGGACGAGCTCGATGTTGCGGGCCAGCGCGTCGGCCTGTTTGGAATCGAACTGGGCGCCCCAGATGATGGTTTCGGCGCGGAGCTGGCGGGCGAATCCGGCGGCGACGGTAAGGAGGTGGAGGTCGCGCAGCGGGATCAGCGGGCCGTAGGGATCGGAGGAGGTGGAGTGAATGACGCCGGCATTTTCGGGAGGGAGGGAGGTCGCGCGGAGGGCGGGGACGGGGATCGACCAGGACTTGAGGGGCTGGAAATGGGCGACCTGCTTGTCGAAGGCGGCGGAGGCGTGGCCGGCGGACTGGCGGCCGTCCTGGAGGTGGAGGAGGGCGATGCGGTGCTCGCGCGCGGCGAGGCCGGCGGCGACCAGGGAATGGAGGCCTCCGGAGGACAAGACGATTGCCGGGGTTTTGGCCATGGGCATCCCGTGAGAGCAGGAGGAAAAAAAGAGGTGAGGGGCAACGGGCCAAAAAGACGTTGGGGAAGTACCGTTGACCGGGCCGTTGCCGCTCACGTCTAGGGAACGTATCGTCTGGGTCCGGACCCCCTCTTTACTCACAGACAGGAATGATGCCCGGCAAAAACACGGAGGGGTGCGGTCGCCGGCGGCGATGGCGGGGTTGATGGAGCGGTTATTCTCGGCCAGGCGGCGGGCGAAGCGCGGCCGGATTGGGATTGCGTCAGAGGATTTTTCATGCGTGTATTTCCGGCGGTTTTTGTGGCGGGCGTGGTGGCGGCGGTGCTGGCGGGGTGCGCTTCGCCGGAGCCGCTGCTGGAGAACCAGGACGTTTCGGAGAATGGTTCGGTGCTGATCGTTCCGGCGCCGGTGGCGGAGGTGAACGAGCTGGTGCGCGGGCTGGTGCCGGAGTGGAAGCTGGTGGTGGCGCGGGACCAGGCGACGGCGGAGGAGGGGCAGTTTGATCTGTCGACGACGACCAGCGCGGCGACGGTGACGACGTCGGCGGCGGGGCAGGGGTCGACGCGGGTGTCGGTGTATGCGGGGAC
>JBEHXY010000215.1:0-6946 GCA_048498455.1 Planctomycetota bacterium
GCAGTCGGGCGTGACGGACTCGGGCCAGCAGATCCAGCTGGCGCGGTTTGTGAACCCGCAGGGGCTGCTGCAGATCGGTGGAAACCTCTATCAGCGGACGGACGCGAGCGGGCCGGAAACGCTCAACAACCCGGGCCTGGAAGGCACGGGGCAGTTGCAGCAGGGCTTCACCGAAACGAGCAACGTCGACCCGGTGAAGGAGCTGGTGGACCTGATCAAAACCCAGCGGACGTTCGAACTTAACAGCCAGAGCATCCAGGCGGCGGACCAGATGCTGCAGCAGATCGGCAATCTCCGGCACTAAGCCTGGGTGATTTCTCCGTGGTCCGTGGTCAAAACCGGGAAATGGGTGAGTGATGCGAGTTGCGGCTTTCTTGATCTGTGTGTGTGGGGTGGTGGGCCCGGCGATGGGGCAGGTGGTGCGGCTGCGCGAGCAGGTGTCGGTGGAAAAGGGGGCCGACGTGCGGCTGGGCGAGATGGCCACGGTGAGCGGCGGCGCGGCCGGCGAACGGCTGGCGAACGTGGTGGTGGTGAGCGGCGTGGCCGGCCCGCTGAAGGTGAAGGCGGAAGCGGTGCTGATGGCGGTGATCGCCCAGCAGGGCGCCGCGGCGTCGACGGAACTGGAACTCTCGGGGGCGGCGGTGTGTGACATCCAGGTGGCAGGGGCCAAGGCCGCGGCGACGGAAAAGCCGGCAGCCATCGTGGAAACGAAAAAGCCCGCGGCGGCTCCGGCCGTGGCCAAGGCGCCGCCGGTCGAGACGGCAAAACCCGCGGAAATCGGCGGTGGATCGAGCCTCGCCGAGGTCATGACGGCGCGGATCATCAAGGAACTCGATGCCCCCAAAGACGATGTGCGGGTGACCATTGAAACGGTTCATCCGCTGGTGAATCGTCCGGCGGGCGCGGGACGGGAGTGGCTGGTGCGGCCGTTGACGCGGAGCTTCATGGGCACCGTGCAGTGCGAAGCGCAACTGGTCGAAGGCGAGAAGGTGCTGCAGCGGATGACGGTGACCGCGCACGTGGAGAAGCGGGCGCGGCTGACCGTGGCGACCCGGCCGCTGGGACGGGGCGAGATCGTGACCGAGGAATCGGTCAAGGAAGAGGATGTGTGGCTGGACCGCGCGGCGCCCACGGTGTTCACCGCGGCCGCCGATGCGATCGGGCTGGAAGCGAAGTTGCCGGTGGCGGCGGGGCAACGGCTGGATCAGCGGGATTTCAAGGCCAGCGAGTTGGCCGCCAAGGGGGACGACCTGCGGGTGATCTTCATGATCGGTGCACTGAAGGTCGAAGGCCACGGCAAGGCCCTGGAGGCCGGCACGATGAACAGCCAGATCCAGGTGAAAAACGAAAAAACCAATCAGACTTACCAGGCGACGCTGGTGGGTAAGCGGCTGGTGGTCGTGGGCGACACGACGCTGGGCACGGACAAACACGCGCAGGAGATGACGCGATGAAACGCACGATGATGCTGGTGATGGCGGGCGTGGCCCTGATGAGCGCGGGCGTGCGGGGACAGGACGAGGTGGTGGTCGCGCCGGCGGGTGAAGTGCGGCCGGGCGAACCGACCCCGGCGTACACGGTCACGCCGACGGGTCCGGTGCGCGGATCGCTGTTCCGGCAGGGCGCTTCCGCGCCGGTGCCGCTGAATGCCGAGGGAATGCCGATGGGCGGCGCGCCGGTGAGCTTCACGGCCGTCGAACCGGCGAAGCCCCGCAAGTTCAAGAAGAACGACGTGGTGACCGTGATCGTGCGCGAGGATTCCTCCAGCTCGACGACCGGCAAGGGCAACAGCAAGAAGCAGCAGTCGTTCGATGTGGCGCTGCAGCAGTTTGTGCAGTTGGCACTGAGCCGCAGCGGCCTGCCGACCGTGGGAACGGTGGGCAATCCCAGCAACCTGCCGGAAGTGAAGTTCAATTACAACAACGACCGCCAGAGCCAGGCGGTGCAGGAACGGACGGACTCGGCGTCGCTGCGGATCAGTGGCACGGTCGTCGACGTGAAGCCCAACGGCACGATGGTGGTCGAAGCCACCAAGAACATCACGATGGACCGGGAAACGCAGCATTACACGCTCAGCGGCATCTGCCGGGCGGAAGACGTGACCGGCGACAACACCATCCTCAGCACGCAGCTGGCGAACCTGACGCTCAACAAGCAGACCAGCGGGGAAGTTCGCGAAGGCACGAGGCGCGGCTGGCTCAATTCCATCATCGACAAGATCTCGCCCTTTTAAGGGGGGAGGTAAACAGCAAGGTACCCAGGGCACGAAGAACCACGAAGACTTCAGAATAGACGGGATGGCTGGCATGCGGGCGGCATTGAAAATTGCAAGTTTGGTCGGGGCGCTTATCGGCGGTCTGGCGGCCGCGGGGATGGCCCGTGCGGAACACATCGGCGACCTGGTCCGCCTCAAGGGCGAACAGCCCAATGAGCTGGTGGGCATGGGCCTGGTGGTGGGGCTCAAGGGCACCGGCGACGGCGGCGCCTTCTCGCCGGCAATGCGGCCTCTGAAGGAAATGATGAAACGATTCGACAACCCGGTGCAGCTCGAGACCGAATTGAAGAATGCCAACAATGTCGCAATTGTGACGCTGTCGGCGAAGCTGCCGATGCATGGCGCCAACCAGGGCGACAAGATCGACGTGCGGGTGTCGGCGGTGGCGGCCAAAAGCCTCAAGGGCGGGCACCTGTTCATCGTGCCGCTGGTGGCCCCCCGGACGGACGTCAAAGTGGTGCTGGCCTCGGCAAGCGGGGAGCTGGCGGTGGAAGACGACAGCGTTCCGACGCAGGCGGTCATCCGGGGCGGCGGGGTGATGATCGAAGACGTGCTGCCCGAGGAAATCAAGGGCGATGTGGTCTCGCTGGTCTTGCGGCCGGAGGCCCAGGGGGTCGAGCGGGCCAACGCGGTGGCGGAAGTGATCAACGCGGAGCTGGCCCCCCAGACGGATGGCAAAGTGATGGCGGTGGCGGTGGACGCCACCAGCGTCAATGTGACGATTCCCAAGGCGGAACGGGCCAATTCCACGGCGTTTCTGGCCCGCTTGATGGGCCTGATGATGCCTGAGGATGTCAACGAACCGGCCAAGGTCTACATCAACAAGCAGACCAAAACGATCGTCTTCACGGCCGGCGTGGAGATCGCGGCGACGTCGATCACGCAGGGCGGCATTTCGATCACCGTGGGCAAAGAGGGCGAGAAAGCCAAACTGAAGGATCTGCAGGACGCCTTCGAGCTGATGAAGGTGGGCGCCGACGAGCGGATCGCCATCGTGGAGCTGCTGGCACGCAAGAACGTGTTGAAGGCGGCCCTGGAGATGGAGTGAGGGGCGGGTTGTTCCAGTGAGACATTCCAGGGGTACGGGAGGGACGCCGGCAGGATGCGGGCGTTCACTTAGCGAGGATTCGCGATGCAGGTTTCGGGTATTGATCATGGGATGGGGGCGGCGGGCGGTGGGACGGGAGCGGCGTCGTCGGCGCCGGCAGCAGCGGGCGGGGCGGCGTTTGAGCAGGTGTTGACGCGCCAGGGACAGGCGCTCACGCCGCAAGCCAAGGCCCATGCCAAAGCCGAGAAGGCCGCCGGAGACCTGGTGGCCAACGCGCTGATTTTGCCTTTGCTAAAGCAGGTTCGGCGCTCTCCGTGGGGGGAAAACAGCGTTTTTTCGGGCGGAATCGGCGAAAAATCGTTTGGTCCACAGTTTGATATACAGATCGCAGATCACCTGGCGCATAGCCCGCGGATGGCGGTTACGCAGGTCCTGACGGCCAAGCTGGAAAAGCGAGGCACCAAGGGATCGGCGGCTTCCGCGGGAAAAATGACCCAGGCCACGGCAAACGGGAAACTCGATCTCCATGGATAAGCTGGTCACCGAACTTCTCCTCCTGCTCCGCGAAATGCTCGAGTCGCAACAGCGCCTCCTGACGATCGCGATGGCGCGCCAGGACGCCATGCGGGCCTTCGACGTCGAACGGCTCAATGCCCTGACGGACCAGGAAAAGGGCGAGACCGACCGGGCCGGCGACCTGGACCGCAAGCGCAAGGATGTGACCTCGCGGCTGCGGAACGAACTGGGGCGCAACGTGCCGCCGACCGTCACCGAAGTGGCCAAGCGGGTCAACGAACCGGTGCGGAGCCAGCTGCTGGCGACGGCCGCGGAACTCAAGGCGGTGGTGGAGAAGGTCGATCGCCACACGCGGATCAATGCGAAAGTGTCGGACGCGGTGGTCAAAGGCATGGCCCGCGTGCTCAAAGTGGTGACGGGGATGGCCCAGCATGCCGGGCTGTACATGCGAAACGGACGCAAGGCCGCGGTGGCCGGGATTCATCTGCTCGAAGTGACGGCATAAAGGAACACTCGTGAGTTTGCTCGGGGCATTACATTCCGGCGGTTCGACGCTCGCGGCACAGCAGGCAGCCCTGCAGGTCACGGGCAACAACATCGCCAACGCCGGCACGCCGGGATACACGCGGCAGGTGACCAACCTGGCGTCGACCGGCCGCTCCGAGGCGTTGCCCGGGCAATACACCGGAACGGGCGCCGGGGTGATGTCCATCGAGCGGCAGGTGAGCGCCGCCCTCAACGAGAGCCTTCGCGGGGCCACCAGCGACCAATCCTCCTCGCAGACGACCGATTCGGTGCTCGGCCGCCTGGAAGCGACCTTCGGGGCGCTCAACGACAACGACCTTTCCTCGCGGCTCACCGACTTTTTCAACGGCTTTTCGACCCTCGCCAATGATCCCACCAATGCCGGCCAGCGGGCCGTGGTGGTGCAGAACGGCGTGTCAATCGCCGGCTACCTGCAGCAGCTTCGCAAGCAGGTCTCGACGATCGGCGACGATGTGAATTCCCAGATCACGGCCCAGGCGCAGCAGGCCGACACCCTGGTGAAGCAGGTCGCGGACCTGAACCACCAGATCGCCTCCGCGGGCTACGGAACCAATTCGCTGATGGACCAGCGCGACCAGGCGCTCACACAGCTTTCGCAGATCATGGACATCAAGGTCGTGGATCAGGGCGGCGGGAACCTCAACGTGCTGGTCGCGGGCATGCCGGTGGTGCAGGGCGGAACGAGCCGCGGCGTGACCACCGGAACCACCGCGGATGCCTCGGGCCATCTGGTGACGCAGATCCAGTTCGGCGACAACCACGACCTGATGAACGTAGCCGGCGGGCAGCTCGGGGCACTGGTGACGGCGCAAAGCCAGTACATCACGCCGGCCGTCGACGCCATCGACGCCATGGCCGGGGGGCTGATTCAGGCGGTCAACGCCATCCACACGCAGGGGCAGGGCACCTCGGGCTTTTCCAGCGCGACCGCCACCAACGGGGTGATCGATCCGACGGCGGCCCTGAACGCCGGCAAGGCCACCACCGGCCTGGCCTTTTCGCCGGTGAACGGAACGTTCAATCTGTATGTGAAGGACGCGTCGGGCCAGGTCTCCACGCAGCAGATCACCGTGAACCTCTCGGGCGCCGGCACGCAAACGACGCTCAATTCCCTGGCCGCGGGAATCACCGCGGCGGGCGGCGGAACGGTCGCGGCGAGCGTCGATCCCACTGGCCACCTGCAGATCACCAGCAGCAATTCCAACGTGACCTTCGGCTTCGGCGAGGACACCAGCGGGGTGCTCGCGGCGGTGGGGATCAACACGTTTTTCAGCGGCAGCGACGCGGCGACCATCGGCGTGAATTCCGCACTGACCACCAACCCGGCGCTGCTGGCCACCGGCCGGGACAACACCCCGGGCTCCAACCGCAACGCCCAGGCGCTGGCTTTGGCCGGCGGGGTGGCGGTGGCGAGCCTCGGCGGCAAGAGCCTGCAGGACTCCTACAGCGGGTTCATCGCCAACCTGGCGGCGCAGGCGAAGACGGCCTCGGACGATGTGACCGCGACCACCACGATCCACGACACGCTCTACGCCCAGCAGCAGTCGATCAGCGGTGTGTCGCTGGATGAAGAAGCCATCAACCTTACGCAGTACCAGCGGGCCTTCCAGGGAACGGCGCGGTTCATCAACGTGGTGGACCAGATGATGCAGACCGTCCTGGACCTGATTCACTAAGGATTTCTTGAGAGCGCTATGAACGTTGTGCCGCTACAAATTGCCCGGGTAAGCATGCAGATGTCGGGGAGCCTGCTGACCGGATCGCTGCAGGGATCGCAGCTGGAACTGCTCAAGGTGCAGCAGCAGCTCTCGACCCAGAAGCGGCTGAGCCGGCCGAGCGATGATCCGGCGGCGGCCATCGGGATCGAGCGGCTCAAGCGGCAGCTCGCGGCCAACGTGCAGGGGACCAGCAACCTGAATTTCGCGGCCGGTTTCCTGTCGCAGGCCGACGCCACCCTCGGGACCGTCGGCGATCTGGTCACCCAGGCCAGCAGCGTGGCCAGCAGCCAGGTCGGAAGTCTGACCTCGGCCAGCGAGCGTGCGGCCCAGGCCCAGGTGGTCAACTCGATGCTCACCCAGCTGATGACGCTGGCCAATGGGAAGTACCAGGGGCAGGGGGTTTTCGGTGGCGCGGCCACGGCCGGCGACGCCTTTGCCGCCGCCGGCGCCGGCTATCGCTATGTCGGTTCCAGCAGCGCCCAGGGCGTGCTGGCGGCCGACGGAACCACCATCGATTACACCGTGGATGGCGGCCAGGTCTTTGGCGGGTTGAGCTCGCAGGTCAGCGGCTACCGTCCGCTGTCGCCGGCGTTGACGCCTTCCACGCGGTTGGCGGACCTGACGGGCGCCCGCGGCGCCGGGGTGGCGGGCGGAACCGTGAATGTCACCGTCGGCGCGACGACCGTGGCCGTGGATCTTTCCAAGGCCGCCACCACCGGTGACGTGCTCAACCTGCTCAATGCAGCCCTGACCGGCGCCGGCTCCACTGCCACGGTGGGAACCGCCGGCGGCGCGTTTGTCATCACCGGCGACTCCACCAGCAGCGTCTCGATCGCCGATGCC
>JBEHXY010000216.1:0-6876 GCA_048498455.1 Planctomycetota bacterium
ACGCCCCAGTGGGCTTCGTGATAGAGGCACTCGTATTCCTCGGAGTGGTCCATGCGGACGGGCTTTTCGGAATGGTAGTAGATGCTGGCGCCGGCGCCGTATTCGGTGATGGCCATTTTTGGGGGCTGCTTGGCGAGCCAGGGGACGAGATCGCTGGAGCTGCCGGTGTACCAGCCGAAGTATTCGTTGAGGCCGTAGACGTCCATGATGCCGGGCAGGGGATCCTCCGCGCGTTCGGCGAGGGCGGAAAGGCGCGAAGGGTCTTCCTTGTGGGCGAGCTCGTTCATCTGGGAGAAATAGCCGCGGATGTTGGGCTCGTTGCGCAGGACTTCGTTGCCGGCGGACCAGAAGGCGATCGAGGGGTGGTTCATGTTCTGGCGAATGAGTTCGGTGTACTGCTGCCTGGCGTTTTCGTAGAAGGCGTCGGAGGTGGAGAGGCGGTTGACGACGGGGATTTCGGCCCAGGCAACGATGCCGTTGCGATCGCAGAGATCGTAGAAGTGCTCGGCGTGCTGGTAGTGGGCGAGGCGGACGGCGGTGCAGCCCATCTCCTTGATGAAGGCCATGTCTTCGTCGTGTTCGACATTGGAGATGGCCCAGCCCTGGTCGATGCGGTCCTGGTGGCGGTTCACGCCGTGGAGGTCGTAGGGCTGGCCGTTGAGGAGGAAGCCCTTGGCGGCGTCGACGGCGAAGGTGCGGACGCCCAGGGGCTGGGTGACTTCGTCGAGCACTTTGCCATCCTGAATCAGGCGAACGCGGACGGTGTAGAGGTAAGGATCCTTGCGGCCGTTCCAGAGGTGGGGGTTGGCGATGACGTGGGCGGCGGTGACGGTTTCGGTTTTGCCAGGCTCGACGGAGACGCCGGTCTGCTCGCTGGAGACCGGCTGGCCGGCGGCGTTCAGGATGGTGGTTTCGATGATGCGCGTGGCGGGGGCGGTGGAGGCGTTGCGCACGAGGGTGCGGATGGTGGCGTTGGCGTGGAGTTGCTGGATGTTGGAGACAGTGACGCTGACGCCGGGCGAACCGTAATCCAGGGGCGAGATGTGGACGGGATCGACGAGGAGCAATTCGACCTCTCGATAGATGCCGCCAAAGAAGGTGAAGTCGGCATCCCAGGGCGGGACGTTTTTGTCCTGGGAGTTGGTGACGCGGACGGCGAGGTCGTTTTGGCCAGGGTGGGCGGTGGCAGTGACGTCGAAGGCGAAGGTGGAGAAGCCGCCGTCGTGTTTGCCGACTTCCGTGCCGTTGACGTAGAGGGTGGCCCGCTGATTGACCCCGTGGAAGCGGAGATAGATGGTGCGGCCGGCCTGCTCGTTGGTGATGACGAAGGGGTGGCGATAGACGCATTCGCCGCGGAAGTAATTGTTGCCGCCATCCTCGCCGTCCCTGGCGTTCCAGGTGTGGGGAACGGAGACAGTTTCCCATGATTTGTCATCGGCGGTTTCCGCGCCCGGGGGGGCGTTCTTGAGGAACTTCCAGTCGCTGGTGAGGGCGACGGGGAAGCGGCGCTGGCTGGCGTCCTGGGCGAGGGCGGGCTGGGCACACAGGAGCGTGAGCAGCGCGGCGGCGGCGAGTGGGGTTCGGTTCCGCATGGATTTTCTCCGAAGGGTTAAGCATTGTTACCGGCGCACGCGCTGCACGCATTCGCGCAGCTTCGGGAGGGGATTGTGGACGTCGCCTTCGTATTCGATGGTCAGGGTGGTGAGGCGCGGGGCGGCGAGGGCGAGCGCGAGGAACTCACGCAGCTTGAGAGCGCCCTCGCCAAGGACGACGTCCTCCCACTTGCCATCCGGAGCGAAGCGGAAGTCCTTGAGGTGGACGCCGACGAGACGGGGCGCAAAGCGCTCGGCCCACTTGAGGGGGTCTTCGCCGGCTTGCAGGCACCAGGCGGTGTCGATGCAGAGACCGATGCGCTCGCTACTGTGTTTGAAGATGTATTCGAGCATCATGGCGTTGCCGGTCCAGTGGTAGCCGCCGTGGTTATGGAGAGCGATGGGGAGATCGTATTTGTCGGCAAGTTTTTCCGCGACGCGATAGGCCTTGGGGGTGGAATCGAGATCGAAGTGGGCGCTGATCATGGTTGCGCCGGCAGCTTTGCAGAAGCGGAACCAGCGGTCCTCCTCGGGCTCGTTGCCGCGGAAGGTCTGGACGCCGATGCTGCTGATCTGGAGGTTGGCGGCTTTGAATTTGGCGAGGAAGGCGGGCCAGGCGGCCTCGTCGTTGAGCTGGAGGTGGACATCACAGAGCTCAACGCGCGCGAGGCCCAGGGCGGTGAGCTGGCCGATGAGAGCGTCGGTGGATTTGAATTCGCGGAAGCACCAGGACTGGACGCCGAGGTTCTGCTGCACATCCATGCGATCTCCTTCACAGGCCGGGAGGCAGATTACCGCGCCTGCGGAGAACAAAAAACCCCGCGGTTCGTGGGAACTCGCGGGGTGGCGCGTTGATCGGAGGGAGGGATCGGATTACTTGATCATGGCCCAGGCGGCCCAGATGAAGGCGGCCTGGCCGTGGAAGTCGCCCGTGGCGTGCGGCCGCTCGAGGTAGAACTTAAGCATCGCGTCGTTGTCCTTGGCGGCGGTGGAGCCTTTGTTGGTGCCGACGCAGGTGTCGGTGACCTGGCCCTTGTCGTCGAGTTTGGCGGCGAGGGCGACCCAGCCCTTTTTGGCCGGTTCCTTGTAGGTGGCTTCGTCGAGCCAGCCGTTGCGGACGCCCGTGGCCATGCCGAAGACGAACATGCCGGTGCCGGAGGGCTCTTCCCAGGATTGCTCCTTGTCGACGAGCTGGCGCCACATGCCGGAGGGGGCCTGGTACTTGAGCAGGCCGGCCATCATCTTTTTGTAGCCTTCAAGGATGCGGGGGCGTTGGGGGTGATCGTTGGGAAGCTCGAGGAGGAGCTCGGTCATGCCGGCGGAGAACCAGCCGCAGCCGCGGCCCCAGAAGAAGGGAGAATCGTCGGCGTGATAGAACAGGCCGTTGGGCTGCTGGAGTTTGTCGAGGTAAACGACGGCTTCCTTGGCGGCGCGGTCGAGGTACTTGGCGTCGTGCGTGACGCGGTAGGCTTCGACCTGGAGGGCGGTGATCATGAACATGTCATCGACCCAGAAGCGCGTGAGATTGGTGAGGCCGTCTTCGCGGGGTTTGTCCCATTCACCGTCGGCGGACTTGAGGCCGAGCTGTTTCCAGGCGTCGTTTTTCTCGCCGGTCTGGCGGTAGATTTCCAGGGGGAGGATGCCGAAGACGGCGTTGTCGACGTTGTTGGGTTGGGGGATGTATTTTTTGCCTTCGTCTGTGAGGAACATCTCGTAGTGTTTGACGAGGGCATCGATGCGGGCTTTGTCATTGGTCGTGCCTGCGAAGCGGAGGCACCCATAGGCGTCGCATACTTCGCGGTAGTCCATGCCCTTGCGCTGAACATAACGGCCGTCGGGGTCGTATTTGCGGGCGGTGAGGTCGTCGACGACCTTGTTGCCGAGGGCGACGGGGTCGGCCTTTTCGGGGAAGGCGCCCCAGAAGGCGGCGCCACCGGCGGTGTCGGCGCGGGCCGTGTTGCTGAGGGCGGCGGCGAGCAGGGCGGCGACGCCCACGGAAAAGAGTTTAAGACGCTGCACGCGAAGATCTCCAGAAAAGGGCGCACGGGTGGCAGGAGGCCTGCCGAGAGATGGCGGGCGCCGGGTGTCCGGTTAACGCCAGGGGGGGGACTCTATTGCTCCAGGCCGGGCCACGACATTGTGTCAGGATTCTTCGAAGAAAGGAGGGCGTTTAAACGAAGGGTCTGGCTCATCGCAACCGTCAAATTGCCATATGGAGCTTGGTGGGGCTCATTCTTCCGACGAGATTGCAAGTTCTGGGAACATTTGCTTGACCGCCCCCGTTTTGGGGAATGAGTGGATTGCTGGGTCCAGCGATCGCAACGGTTGAGGTTGCGGACCTTTGTACGACACCCCGTCCGACACCTCCCGGCCACCATCTGGTCCGACATCGTGGTTCATTGTAAGTGGGAAGTCTTATGCAACGTTATCGTGTCCTCGCCGTCGAAGATGACCCTGGCAACAAGCTGGTGCTGGCCAACATCTTCAAACTCTCGGGCTGCATCGACGCCATTTTCGAAGAGAACGGCGACGCGATTCTCGACATCGTCAACGCCTGCACCGTCGACCTGGTGCTGATGGACATCACGCTGACGAACTCCACGTTGCATGGCGAACCGGTGGACGGGCTGGAACTGACGCGGCAGATCAAGAAGCTGGCGTGCAATCCGTCGCCGCCGGTGGTGCTGCTGACGGCGCACTGCATGCAGGGCGATGCCGACCGGTTTTTGAACGCCTCGGGCGCGGATGCGTACATCGCCAAGCCGCTGCAGGATATCGAGGGGTTCATCGTGTGGCTGTCGCTGACGGTCGAGGAATACCGGGCGCGGGCGAATGCGATCCATGAGGCGGCGCCGGCGGAAGCCCCGGTTTGAGACGGTGCGGGGCGGCGGGGCTGCTGCCAAGGGTCGGGGCTTGACGGGCGGAGGTTTGGGGATACGCTGGGTGCTGGTCTTTGCGGAGGTCGGCATGAAGCGTTCATTGCACATGGCGGGTGTGTTGGCGGCCGCGGTGATGGCGGCATCGGTGGCGCTGGCGCAGGTGGCTGGGCCCGGAGGGCCGGCCGGCGGGGGGCAGGCGGCGCAAGGGGCGCCGGGGGCGCGGGGCGGCGGGCGCGGGATCAACATCGGCGCGCGGCCGGGACCACCGGCGGAAGTTCCCGAAGCCGTGAAGATGGCCCGTCCCACGGCCGACGAGGTCAAGCAGATCAATGAAGAGCTGAAACGGCTGGTGGCGAGCGACACGTCCTCGGCGAAGCCGTTGATGGAAAAGTACGCGTCGATGCTTCACGTGGACGTGCCGCGGCTCAACCCCGCGATCATGCCGGTGCCGCGGAATCAGCAGCGGCATGCGGACTTCGTGGAGATCGCCAAGAAGGGGGACATCGACCTGCTGTTCGAGGGGGATTCGATCACCGACTGGTGGACCCGCAACGGCAAGACGGCGTATCAGAAATACTTCGGCGACACCAAGGTGGCGAACTTTGCGATCGCCGGCGACACGACGCAGGGAGTGCTGTGGGGCTTGCTCAACGGCGAAGGCGAGGGATTCACGCCCAAGGGCATCATGCTGATGGTGGGGACAAACAACGCGGGCAACTGCAGCGCGGCGGAAATTGCGGAAGGGGTCGGGGCCATTGTGCTGGAAGACCGGAAGCGGTGGCCGGACGCGAAGATCCTGCTGCTGGCGATTTTCCCGCGGGGCGGTGCGGCCGACCCGGTGCGGGACAAGCTGGCGGAGGTGAACCGGATCATCTCGAAGCTGGATGACCACCAGCATGTGTTTTACATGGACATCGGGTCGAAGTTCCTGGACGAGAAGGGGGAATTCCTGGAGGGCGCGTTCCTGCCGGACCGGCTGCATCCGCAGGAGAGAGGGTATGAAATCTGGGGCGAAGCGGTGAAGCCGACCCTCGATGGCTTTTTGAAAGGGTGAGGGGCGGGCGACTGCTGCGGCGACGGAACGCACCAAGATCACGAAGGCCTTGAATCGCGTGGGTTTTCTGTGAAACGCTGCCTTTTTGTGATGGGCCTGGCCACAGGTTACGCAGATTTTCGCAGATGTTTTTCGTTATGGGGTGGCGATGACGCCGAGAACGGCGGGGCGGCTGGCGCCGGTGACGGTGGGGAGGTTGGAGGGAATCCCGTCCAGAGTGGCGGCGGCGAGCAGGGCGAAGCTCGCGGCTTCCTTGGATTTGTTCGGGATGCCGAACTCGTCGATGCGGCGGAGTTGCGGGGGGCTGGTGTTGGTTTGCGGGGAGGCGAGGGTGGCGAGTTCTTCGGAGAGCATCTGGACGAGCAGGGGGTTATCGGCGCCGCCGCCGCAGAGGACGACTTCGTCGGGAAGCTGCGGGAGGAAGTGAAGGTAGGCGTCGGCGATGGACCAGGCGGTGAGGCGCGTGGCGGTGTGGAGCAATGTGCTGAGTGCTGACTGCTGAGTGCTGAGTTTTGGGAAGCGGGCGAGAAGTTCTTTGGCGAAGGGCAGGCCGAAGGCTTCGCGGCCGGTGGATTTTGGGGGGGCTTGGGTGAAGTAGGGGTGGTGCTGGAGGTGGCGGAAGAGGGGGAGGTCGAGGGTGCCTTTGCGGGCGAGGCGGGCGTCCTTGTCGAAGCGCTTTTTGCCATGGGTGGCGAGGGAGATGATGGCGTCGATCAGCATGTTGCCGGGGCCGGTGTCGAAGGCGAGGACAGACGCCTTTCCACTTTCGCGTTTCGAGTTTCCAGTGGGGGGGAGGTAGGTGGCGTTGGCGATGCCACCGATGTTTTGGATGACTCGGGTTTTGGTGGGGTGGGAGAGGAGGGCGGCGTCGGCGAAGGGGACGAGGGGGGCGCCTTGTCCGCCAAGGGCGATGTCGGCGGGGCGGAAGTTGGCGACCGTCGGGATGCCGGTGAGGGTGGCGAGGGTGGAGGCATCGCCGAGTTGGAGGGTGGAACCGGGGCGGGGTGTCGGGCGTCGGGTGTCGGGTGCCAGGGGGAGGTGGCAGACGGTTTGGCCGTGGGAGGCGAGGGCGGTGACTCTTTCGCGCGGGGTGTGGGTGGCGGCAAGGAGAGCTTCGACGGCGGCGGCGAATTCATGGGCGACAAGGGTGTTGAGTTCGCAGACTTCCTGGGTGGTGGTCTGCGCCGGGGCCATCAGCGCCAGCAGGCGGGCGCGGAGTTTTTTCGGCCAGGGGTGTTCGTGGTGGGCGAGGACTTTGGCGGCGTAACCGCCGGCTTTGCGGGTGACGCGTACGAGGGCGGCGTCGATGGCGTCGACGGAGGTGCCGGACATGAGGCCGATGATGAGCATG
>JBEHXY010000217.1:0-6869 GCA_048498455.1 Planctomycetota bacterium
ATGGCCATCGACCGCTCCACCCTGATCCTCGCCGCCCCGCGATCCGACGGTCTCGTCCGCATGCACTCGGTCTCCGCCAACAATGGCCAGGGGCAAACCGCCGAGTTCTCTCTCCTCGCCGAAGTGCCCCACTCGCCCCCCGCCTGGTCCCTCTACCCCAAAGGCGCCGCCGAAGCCATCCGCCTCCGCGTGCCGCTCACCATCGGCATGGACGCCCTCGTCGATTCCGACATCCCCCTGGGCGGCGGCCTCTCCTCCTCCGCCTCCTTTGAAGTCGCCACCGCCCTCGCCCTCCTCACCCTCAACCACCAGCACCTCGCCCTCGAAGATCTCGCCCTTGCCTGCCAGTGGGCCGAACACACCTACCCCAAGATGCCCTGCGGCATCATGGACCAGTTCATCTCCGCGATGGGCCACAAGGGCCACGCGCTCCTGCTCGACTGCCGCTCCCGCGCCACCCGCCAGGTGCCCCTCGACGATCCCCACCTCCGCGTCGTAATCTCCAACTCCAACGTGAAGCACGACCTGGTCGCGGGCGAATACGCCGCCCGCCGCCACCAGTGCGAAGCCGCCGTCGCCTACCTTCAGAAGAAAAATCCCCAGATCAAATCCCTCCGCGACGCCACCCTCAGCCACCTCGAGGATTCCCGCCTCGGCATGGACCCCACCTCCTTCCGCCGCGCCCGCCACGTCATTACCGAAATCAAACGCACCACCGACTTCGCCGACGCGTTGGAAAAGCGCGATTACAAAACCTGCGGCCAACTCATGTACGCCTCCCACGCCTCCCTCCGCGACGACTACGCCGTCTCCGTCCCGGAACTCGACGCCCTCGTCGAAATCTCGCAAACCGTCCCCGGTGTCTTCGGCGCCCGCATGACCGGCGGCGGCTTCGGCGGCTGCATCGTCGCCCTCGCCACCGCCGACGCCGTCGATCCCCTCACCCGCGCCATCGAGACCCGCTACCCCTCCCGTGCCCGCGGCAAACACGCCTCCACCTTCTCCACCGTTCCCTCCCAGGGCGCGCACCTGGAGCCCATCTGACCGCCGGGTGCCCCGCACGTACGTCGCTACTCAGTTTTCTTCGCCTTGTCCTTGAACATCGCCAGTTGACCTTCCATCAACTGGCGCCTCGCGCGCAGATCGCCCCAGACCGCGTCGCGTTTCCGCCGCTGGTGCAGCCAGCGGAGACGGAGCACCACCGCCGCCACGAACACCACCCCCGCCGCCAGCAGCGTCCAGAACATGCAGCCCCTGTCCTCCGCCGCGCCCCGCGCTTCCCTTATACCCGCCAGCAGGCTCTGCGCGTCCGACAATTCCCCTACGACAACCACGAATTGTCCAACGGTGCGCACGTCCCCGTGCTATAGTGCCTCAGCGGCGTTCTCGTGCCGCCCGACTCCCTTCCCAAGCCGATCCTTCCGACGCGGGGCCTTCCCACCGAAGGCGCTCGCGTCCTGTCCTTTTTACAAAGGAGTTTCCCATGGGCCGAGGCGACATTCGTACCCGCAAGGGCAAGATCTTCGCTCGTTCATTCGGCAATCGCCGCAAGCGCGCCCACCGCCCCCGCAAGACCGCCACCGCCCGGCGCTGATCTCTTTTGGCGCGGGGAGGACGAACCCGTCCCCCCGCTCTCCCTTCTTCATGTCGTTAACGATCTCCATGCAGAGGAACGATTCCGTGACCACTCCCGACAAGGCCGAGAAGCTCCTGAAGCCCCTGGCCCAGACGCCGGCACGTTTCGACGCGACCGAGTTCCTGCAACACAACCTCACGCGCCGCCCCGGCGATGTCTTGAAGGTCACGCGGATTCCGCACACCGATTTTTACCGTTGCAACTGGTATGACCGCACCGCTTCCGCCGGCGCGCAGATCCCCGGCCTCACGGTGCATTACATCCGCGAATCCAAGTTTCTCACCTGCCGGCTCGACCCGGCTGGAAACCCCGTCATCACTTACCCTCCCCGGCAGTAACATCGCCTCCGCAACCCCCCACAATGCCCCACCCCGGCACCCCGTTTGCCCCCTGCTCTCCTGAGGCCAGCTCACAGGCAAGGAGAATGTCATGGCAGACGAGATCAACCTGAACAACCCCGCCAATACCCGCCGCGATGCCGAGGAACGCTCCGCGCCCAACGTCATCCCGCTTTCTCCCGCCGCCACCGGCGCTCGTGCCGCCACGGAGTGCGACAGCGAGCCCAGTGCGCGTGGCCGTTCCGTCGCTGCTCCTGCACCTGCCATACCGCCAGTAGTCGGACCCGCCATGGCTGAACCTGCCAAGGCGCCGGACGACCCGCTCGCCGGCTGTCCCGGTTGCCATCCCGTCGGCACCGCGGCCGGCGCCCTCACCGGCGCAGTCGCTGGAGGCGCGGCCGCCGCGGCCCTCACCGGCATGGCACTGGGATCGATCGTGGGTCCCCTGGGCACCAGCGTCGGCGCCGCGGTCGGGGCGACGGTCGGCGCCCTCGCCGGCGGTTACACCGGCAAGAACGTCGCGGAGTCCATCAACCCTTCCACCGAAGATGCTTACTGGCGCACCCACTTCGCCACCCGGCCCTATGTCACCGCCGCCTGCAAATACGAAGACTATCGCGAGGCGTACGCGTTCGGCGTGCAGACGCGGCAGGAGTTCCCCGAGTGCTGCTTCGATGAAGCCGAGGCCCGGCTCAAAGCCCGCTGGGAGGCCGGCCACCACCATCTGCCGTGGGCCAAGGCCTGCCACGCGGTGTGCGATGCATGGGATCGTCTCTCGCCCAAGGATGCCGACCTCTAACCACCCGACGTCGGGGCGATAACTGATGGATGGTCGGGGGGTTGAAGCTCATCCATTGCACGCTGATGGACGGCTGCCGGCGCTCCCCCCCTGAGCCCCCCGGCTGCTTTTACGCCCCCTTCTTTGGGGAGGCTATCGGACCTTGTCCGCCCCAGGACCCTGCCCTTGGCAGGGCATTGCCCACTAAGCATCGGTCCAATCGCAGCTTAGAGCCGCTTCGTTCCCCGCCAAAAAAGTGCTGAGTTCAGCAGGGCGCGACGATAGCTGTTAAGTGACCCAGAAAAAAGCCATTTCGAATTTGCTTTCGCCCATCGGCAGCGCACAATCGCCTGCCTGCACTCAACTGTTGGATCTTTTCGGAACTTCGCCACCGCTGACTTTTCGTGCGAAGCAGAGCGCACGGCAGCGTGCGGCCCGGTCCGCGCTTTCTGGTTGTTTGACCACCCCCAGCGGGCCAGCCGTCAGCCTTGTGGACGAAACCGATTATCAGGAGGTATTCATGTCCGTTTCCCGCTTTCAGCCGCTTCGTCGCTCCCGCCGGTCAGGGTCCCTGCGACTGCTCGACCAACTCGAGTCCCGCACCCTCTTGAGCGCAACGGCCGCTGCCTGGACGCTTCCGACCACCACCAACGTCGCCCCCTGGTCCAGCGTGGCCGTCGGCGGCGGAAAGCTCTATTTCTCCGATGGTGACGGAAACATCGACGAGGTCACCCAGGGCGCCGGCAACACCGCCGTCCTCGCCCCCCACAGCACCGAGGGACGCACCCCCGGCGAAATGATCTACGCCAACGGCCACATCTATTTCTCCGATTTCGCTGCCAACACCGTGTCGGAACTGCTCGCCAACGGCACGGTGCAGGATGACTACACCAGCGACCAGGGCACGCCCCTGAATCTGACCGTCGACAACAGCGGCGGCGTGTGGTTCACCACCAACACCGTCGATGGCGACCTCAACCCGATCAGCCGCGTCGTGCGCATCGGCGCCGATGGCAGCGTCGCTTCGCTCGACCTCCCCAGCAGCACCCAGTACGCCAGCTACCTCGCCACCGACGGCGGCAACGGCATGTGGGTCGTGGAGCAGGGCAGCAACGGCGCCGGCAGCGCGGTCGCCCATGTCACCATCAGCGGCAGCAGCCTGAGCATCGGCGCCGCCACCGCGATCACCACCACCGGCGTCCAGATCGGCGGCATCGCCCACACCGCTACCGGCCTCGACTTCCTGGTCGATTCCGACGGCACCACCACCGATCAGCTCCTCACGCTGACCGTCAGCGGCGGAAACATCACCGGCCAGTTGGCCACCGACCTTCCCGCATCGGCGCAGGGCACCATCCCCAGCACCCTGAAGATCGACTCGACCGGCAAGCGGTGGTTCGCCGAGATCGGCGTTTCGAAGCTCGCCAGCTATGATCCCGCCTCGGGCACCATCAACGAATTCAACACCGGCTTCATGGGCATCCTGGCCCAGTTCGCCATCACCGAAGGCGCCAACGGCCCCACCGATGTGTGGACCCTCGGCACCGATGACCTCGGAAACGCCGCCATCATCGACGTCTCCATCTCCCAGCCCGTCACCACCGGCTTCACCGTGACCTCCCTGTCCGCGACCGGCACCGAAGATGTCGCGCTCGCGGCCGGCACCCGCCTCGCGCGGGTCGATGGCCCCACCGGCGGCTACACCGTCTCCATCCACTGGAGCGATGGCAGTACCTCGGCCGGCAAAGTCTTTACCGGCACCGATGGCCTTCAGTATGTCGGCCTCGCTGACGGCGTCACCAAGACCTTCGCCTCCGCCGCCACCTACAGCGGCACCATCACCATCAGCCGCGACAGCGTGACCCAGACCGCGGCGACCTCCGTCACCGTCGGCAACGCGCTGGTGGCCTCCCAGAACGTCGTGCTCACCCCGCTCGTGGGCCGCCTGGTGATCGGCGTCGTGGCGACCTTCACCTCGGCCGTCAACGTCAACGCCAACCAGCTCACCGCCACCATCAACTGGGGCGACGGCAGCAGCAAGGGCGTGATCCTGAAGAACCCGCTCAACCACAACCAGTTCTTCGTGTTCGGCACCCACAACTACCACGCCTCGGGCACCTACGCGGTCGTGACCACGATCCAGAACGTCGCCCTCGGCGAAACCACCACCGCGACGGCCAGCGTCAAGGTCTAAGGGTTTCACTCCCCAACCCCGTCCAGCGATGGGCCGGCGATCTCGCGATCGCCGGCCTTTCTTTTTTTTGCATCGAGCGACTTTCCTTGCCGCGAGGGCCCCGCCGTCAGCCAAGGACCGAGGGCAGCCCCGCCGCACGGCGCCACGCCGCGAGTTGGCCGAGGTGATAGCCGTCGTGCGTGGTCAGCAGGAAGCTGAAGAACTCGCGGCGGGTGGAAAAGAGCGGCTCGAAATGGGGGCGGCCATGCGGCGCATCGAGCAGTTCCGCCGCCGCGGTCGTCAGGGCGCGGACCGCCTGGTCCTGCGCCGTGGCGAAGTGGGCGAGCACCGTTTCCAGCGGCGGATACTTGGCCGGATCGGGCGAGACCTGGCTGCCCCGGCCGAAGGGGGCGACGAATTCCTCCGGAATCGCCGCCGGCTGCTGCAGGGCCTTGGCGACGTTCACCCGGACCATCGTCAGGTGCCCCAGGTGCCAGAGCGGGTGGTTGGCGATGTTCGGAAACTGCAGGCAGAACTTCTCGGAAGGGATGTCTTCCACGTGCCGCCGCGCCAGGGCCGCGTTGGCGGTGATGAGGGTGGCGATCAGGTCCGGCATGAATGCTCCTTTTTCATGTTGCAGAACCATCGTAGCAGCCCCGGAGCGGCGGGAAAGGAGCGGTAGCGGCCGGGTGGGGGGGCCTGTACAATCCGCCGCATGAAAATCAGCATGCGAGTATCGGCGATGGCGGGGCTGGCGGTGGTGGCGGCCGCGATCGGCGGTTGCGTGGAACGGAAAATCACCATCGGTAGCGAGCCCTCCGGGGCGCTGGTCTATCTCAACGACATCGAAGTGGGGCGGACGCCGGTCACCGTGCCTTTCACCTGGTACGGCGATTACGACATCCGCATGCGGCTCGATCGCACGGTGGGCGAGGGACCCGACCGGCAGGTGAAGCATTACTTCCTGCACACGCACCAGCGCGCCAAGGCGCCCTGGTTTGAGTTCATCGGGGTGGACCTGCTTGCCGAAATCCTGCCGGTGCAGTTCAAGGATGAGAAGGTGTGGGCCTTCCCGGTGCCGGAGGTCGCGCAGCCGACGGATGACGAGCTCATCGAGCGGGCGCGGGAGCTCAAAGGGGCCCTGGACGCTCCCGTAGAGCTTCAGAACCGCGGAAAAAAGCCGGGAACCCCTCCGGCGACGCGTCCTATCCGCTGATTTAACAAGCAATTACATCGTCCTGCGGCAAAGCAGCCCGGGGCGGCTGATGGGTTGGTGGGGAGGGTCTCAGACCCTACAATGGTGTACCGGTAATCGCGGCCGTCCCGGCCCCCAGGGGTCGGTGCCGCCATGCGGTTGCCCGGCGTGGTGTTGTGTGGTCCGGAGAGCGCTGCAAGCGCAGCGCGCAAACTATGTGGTTTCGCAAAGCGAGTCCGCGCCGGCTGGCCATCCGTGAGGATGTCGCCGAGGCGGAGTTCCTGGGTGGGACGCAACGCCCGCGCCGCGAATCGGCGCCGATGCTCCTGATTGCGGCCGTATTCTTTGTCGTCGCGGCGCTCCTGCAATTCTGGCCGGGGGAGGTCGTCCCTTACCAGGTGGGCGAGCGGCCCGGCGTCGACCTCACCACCCCCGTGCGATTCACCATCGAAGACGAAGCCCAGACCGAAGAAGCGCGGCGCAGCGCCCGCGAGTACAGCCCGCCGGTCATCGTCGTGCAGGAAGCCGCCTTCAACCACCTCTTCAACCAGCTCCTGGCGCTCAAGCAGGACGTGCAGGATTCGCCGCACCTCGCCGAGGTGCCTGCGGAAGTGAAGGAGCGGTTCCCCGGTCTCACCGAGGGCGCCCTGCGGCAACTCAAGGAGCGCGACCAGGCCAGCTATGCCCACACCGTGCAGACGCTCCTGTACGAAGTGGTTTCCAAAATGCCTTTTGTCACGCCCGCCGAT
>JBEHXY010000218.1:0-6843 GCA_048498455.1 Planctomycetota bacterium
TATTTTCTCCCTCTTCCACGCCACCTTGGTGTGGCGATGGGAACTATTCTCCATGGATGAGGTGCCTGAGGGCCAGAGAATTATTCGTAGAATTACGGAGGGGAGTTGGGCGGCCGCGGGAGAAGGGCGTATTGCGGGGGGTGGGGGGGTGGTATAATCGGGCACATGAACATTCCACTGATGCATCTTTCGTCGGCGTTCGGGTTGTCGGCTTCGGCGGGGTTGAATGCGTATATCCCGCTGCTGCTGCTGTCGATCATGGCGAACCGGGGGGTGATTCACCTGACGGCGCCGTATGACGTGATGGGGTCGTGGTGGTGCATCACGATCCTGACGATTTTGTGCGTGATTGAGCTGGTGGTGGACAAGGTGCCGGGGGCGGATCATGTGAACGATGCAGTTCAGACGGTGGTGCGTCCGACGGCGGGGGCGATTTTGTTCGCGAGTCAGACGGGGGCGATCTCGTCGGCGCATCCGGGGGTGTGGATCACGATCGGGCTGTTGACGGCGGGGGGCGTGCACGCGGTGAAGGCGGTGGCGCGACCGCCGTTGAACGTGGCGACGGTGGGGATTGCGGCGCCGGTGGTATCGACGCTGGAGAACGTGGTATCGACGGTGGTGTCGGTGCTGGCGATCGTGGCGCCGCTGCTGGCGCTGGCGGTCATGGCGTTGGTCGGGTGGCTGGCGTTCATGGCGTTTCGGCGGTTCCTGTATGGGCCGCGGCATCTGCGGGTGCAGGGGGCGGTGGTTCCGGCCGGGGGGGCGGTGCAGCGGGTGGTGGCGACGCGGGCACCGCCGGTGGCGGCATCTCCGCCCATGTCTTAAGCATCTTCGGGAACCACGGTAAAGATTTTAATGGATGCGTCCGCTTGAGCGGTGCGCGTGCAGCCTCGACAATGGTCCGGAGGCTCGGGCGCCATTTGTGCTTGTGAGCCACCCCGTCCTGAATTGGAGTGGACGACATGACCGACACCCTGCAGGCAACGCCGACCCACCCCGGTGAGGGGGATGATGGGACGGGGTTGATTCGTCTGGATCCGTGGCTGGAGCCTTATGCGGAGCGGCTGCGCAACCGGCATCTGCACTACAAGCATTTCCGGGCGCTGCTGGATCAGCATGGCGGGCCGCTGGGGGAGATGACGACGGGGCATTTGTATTTCGGGTTGAACCGGGGCATGGGGACGGGCGCGAACGAAGGGAAAACGGGGGTGTGGTATCGGGAGTGGGCGCCGGAGGCACGGGGGGTGTCGCTGGTCGGGGATTTCAACGGGTGGGATCGGGAGGCGCATCGGCTGTCGCGGGACCAGTGGGGGGTGTGGTCGATTTTTCTGCCGGACGAGGCGACGCAGCACAAGCTGGTGCATGGGTCGCGGATCAAGGTGCACGTGCATGGAGGGGACGACACGCGGATCGACCGGTTGCCGGCGTACATCAAGCGGATCGTGCAGGACCCGCCGGAGTCGCCGAACTTCGTGGGGATTTACTGGAATCCGCCGACGGCATACACGTTCAAGCACCCGTTGCCGGAGCGCAAGGGGGGGCTGCGGGTGTATGAGGCGCATGTGGGGATGGCGCAGGAGCAGGGGAAGGTGGGGTCGTTCAAGGAATTCACGGCGAACATTCTGCCGCGGATAGCGGGGCTGCATTACAACGCGATCCAGTTGATGGCGATCCAGGAGCATCCGTACTACGGGAGCTTCGGGTACCACGTGTCGAATTTCTTCGCGGTGTCGAGCCGGTTCGGGACGCCGGACGAGTTGAAGGAGCTGATCGACACGGCGCATTCGCTGGGGATCGTGGTGATCATGGACCTGGTGCATTCGCACGCGGTGAAGAACATTCACGAGGGGCTGAACCGTTTTGACGGGACAGACCACCAGTACTTCCATGCCGGGGCGCGCGGGCAGCATGTGGCGTGGGACTCGCTGGTGTTTGATTATTCAAAGTATGAAGTGCAGCGGTTCCTGCTTTCCAACGTGCGGTACTGGCTGGAAGAGTTCAAGTTCGACGGGTTCCGGTTCGACGGCGTGACGAGCATGCTGTACCTGGACCACGGGCTGGGCAAGAGCTTCACGAGCTACGACGATTACTTTTCATTGAACACGGATGGGGATGCGCTGGCGTATCTGCAGCTGGCCAATGATGTGGCGCACACGGTGAAGCGGTCGGCGATCACCATCGCGGAGGATGTGTCGGGGATGGTGGGTTTGGCGCGGCCGGTGCGGGAGGGGGGGCTGGGGTTTGATTACCGGCTGGCGATGGGGATCCCGGATTACTGGATCAAGCTGATCAAGGAGAAGTCGGACGACCAGTGGAGCCTGTCGCAGATATACCAGACGCTGTTGAACCGGCGGGCGCACGAGAAGCACCTGGGGTATGCGGAATCGCACGACCAGGCGCTTGTGGGGGACAAGACGCTGGCGTTCTGGCTGATGGACAAGGAGATGTATTTCTCGATGTCCAAGTTCACGCCGTCGATCGTGGTGGACCGGGGCATCGCGCTGCACAAGCTGATCCGGCTGATCACGTTTTCGCTGGGGGGCGAGGGGTATTTGAATTTCATGGGCAACGAGTTCGGGCATCCGGAATGGATTGATTTTCCGCGGCTGGGGAACAACTGGTCGTATCACCATGCGCGGCGGCAGTGGTCGCTGGTGGACAACGAGACGTTGCGGTACGCCGGCTTGAACAATTTTGACCGGGCGATGCAGATGCTGGACGAGCAGTTCAACCTGCTGGAGGATCCGTTCATCGAGCAGCTGGCGTGTCATGAGGACACGAAGCAGCTGGTGTTCCGGCGCGGGCCGCTGGTGTTCGTGTTCAATTTTCATCCGACGGAGAGCTACGTGGGGCTGCGGATCCCGGTGCCGGATCCGCGGGACTACCGGGTGGTGTTGAACACGGATTCGCCGCAGTTCGAGGGGCAATCGCGGGTGCCGGAGTTTGCGATGTATCCGAAGCAGAACGTGGGGATGTATGGGCGGGGGCAGAGCGTGCAGTTGTACCTGCCGAGCCGGACGGCGCAGGTGCTGGCGCCGCTGTGAGCGGGTGGGGGGCGCGATTGTTTTTCAGCGACGGCGCCGCGTGTCGGCGGCGCGAAAAGTTTTGGTGTACCCGGCAAGGTATGGCGGGGCGTGGGCGTTGTACGGGTGTACTTTGGAGGAATCGTATGCGGCGGATGTGGTGTGCGGTGGCGATGGCGGCGGCGGTGGCGGGGTGTTCGGGGAGTCGGGTGGAGCCGGGGGTGCAGACAGGGGAGAAGGCGAAGCATCTGCCGGAGCGGGATGCGCGGGCGGTGGTGAAGGATCTAAGCGGGACGTGGGCGTTTGCGATGGATCGGGAGGATGTGGGGGTGAAGGAGGGGTGGCAAGAGAAGCAACTGGACCAGCGGATCAAGCTGCCGGGGATTTTGCAGGGGCAGGGCTTTGGGGATGACATTGGTCTGGACACGCCGTGGGTGGCGGCGTTGCCGCGGAGCGATCCGGACGATCCGGGCGCGCCGTTCACGTTGAAGCGGTGGTGGAAGCTGCCGGAGTATGCGGCGTACACGAAGCCGGGGAACATCAAGATTCCCTATTTGTCGCAGCCGCCGAAGCATTACCTGGGGGTGGCGTGGTACGAGAAGGACGTGGAGCTTGCGGGGAATTGGGCGGGGCGTCGGGTGCAGCTGGTGCTGGAGCGGCCGCACTGGCAGACGACGGTGTTTGTGGATGGGAAGGAGATGGGGAGCCAGCGGAGCCTGGTGGCGCCGCACGATTATGAGCTGGGGGTGCTCGGCGCCGGGAAGCATCACCTGGCGATAAGGATCGACAACCGGATGTCGGTGTTTCCGGGGCCGAACCCGCGATCGCCGGGCTATCGGCCGGACGGTCATAGCGTGTCGGATTCGCTGGGCGCGACGTGGAACGGGGTGGTGGGGGAGATTGCGCTGGTGGGGACGAGCCCGGTGTTTTTGAGCGACGTGCAGGTGTATCCGCACGTGACGACGACGGCGATCCAGGATGGGGGCGTGAACCGGACGGTGACGGGGAAGGGCGTGACGGTGCGGGTGGCGGTGGGGAATGCGACGGGCGAGGCGGGGAGCGGGACGATCGAGGTGGCGGGGCAGCGCGCGCCGGTGACGTGGGACAAGGAGGGCGGGAAGGCGGAGCTGGAGGTGACGCTGCCGGCGGATGCGAAACTGTGGGACGAGTTTCATCCGAACCTGCAGACGGTGCACGTGCAATTGAGCGGCGGCGGGGCGGACGATTCGCGGGATGTGCAGTTCGGGCTGCGGGAGATCACGCACCAGGACACGAAGATGCTGCTCAACGGGGTGGAGGTGGACATTCGCGGGACGCACAGCGGCGGTGATTTTCCGCTGACGGGGTATCCGGCAACGGATGTGGCGTCGTGGAAGTCGATTTTTGCGACGTGCAAGGAGTATGGGCTCAACTCGATGCGGTTCCATTCGTGGTGTCCGCCGGAGGCGGCGTTCCAGGCGGCGGACGAACTGGGTTTTTACATCCAGCCGGAATGCGGGATGTGGAACAACGTGTCGAACCCCGGCATTCCGGAGATGCTGGAGGAAGAGACGACGAAGATGGCCAAGGCGTACGGGAACCATCCGTCGTACCTGCTGTTGTCGGCGATGAACGAGCCGGCGGGGGCGTGGCAGCGGGTGTTGCCGCAGTGGGCGGGGCGTTGGGCGGCGAAGGATCCGCGGCGGCTGTACTCGGAGGACACGGGGCGTGTGAACCTGCAGGATGTGGGGCCGACGTATGCGATCACGCCGCTGCGCGGGCAGGGCGGGTGGTTCGGCGGGGATTATTCGCGCGGGATGCAGAACGTGCACATTCCGGTGTTGACGCACGAAGTGGGGCAGTGGTGCGCGTACCCGGATTTTGATTTGATCAAGAAATTCACGGGGTACCTGCAGCCGGGGAATTACGAGATTTACCGGGATTCGGCGGTGGCGCACGGGGTGATCGACCGGAACCACGAGTTTGCGATCGCGTCGGGGAAATTCCAGGTGCAGTGTTACAAGGAGGAGATCGAGGCGAACCTGCGGACGCCGGCGCTCTCGGGATTCCAGCTGCTGGATTTGCACGATTACCTGGGGCAGGGCGGGGCGCTGGTGGGGATCCTGGATGCGTTCTGGGAGAGCAAGGGGTATGTGACGCCGGAGGAGTGGCGGGAATTCTGTTCACCGACGGTGCCGCTGGCGCGGGTGCGCGGGCGGGTGTACCGGCAATCGGACAAGCTGGAGGCGCCGGTGGAGCTGGCGCATTTCGGACCGCAGCCGCTGAGCGGGGCGGAGACCACATGGAAAGTGGTGGGGATGGATGGCAAGGCGCTGGCCGAGGGGACGTTTGGGAAGCGGGATTTCCCGATCGGCAAGACGGCGGGGGTGGGCACGGTGAACGTGGATCTGTCGAAGCTTCCGGCGCCGGCGGAGTACAAGCTGGTGGTGGGTCTGAAAGGCAACACGGGCGGGCAGATCGCCGAGAACAAGTGGAACTTCTTCCTGTACCCGGTGGAAGTGAGCGGGGACACGGGGGAGGTGCTGGTGACGACGGACTGGTCGGCGGCGAAGGCGAAGCTGGCGAGCGGGGGCAAGGTGCTGTTTTCGCCGGCGCCGGGGATGCTGGATGATCGCAGTCCGCCGCTGGACAACGTGCCGGTGTTCTGGAACCGGCTGATGAACCCGAAGCTGTCGGCGATGCTGGGGCTGTGGGTGGACACGAAGAGCCCTGCGTTTGCGGAATTTCCGACGGAGGGGTTCTGCGACTGGCAGTGGACGGACCTGGTGCGGAACGTGCGGCCGGTGAATATTGAGAAGGCGCCCAAGGAGTTGAAGCCGCTGGTGTCGGCGATCGACGACTGGGCGCGGAATTACAAGCTGGGGCTGATTTTTGAGGCCCGCGTGGGCAACGGGCGGCTGCTGGTGAGCGGTGTGGACCTGGCGGGGGATGTCTCGCAGAAGACGGTGGCGCGGCAGTTGAAGCGGTCGCTGCTGGATTACATGAGCGGGGCGCGCTTTGAGCCGACGGTGGCGATGACCACGGAGCAGGCGGATGCGTTGTGGCCCGGGCCCAATGGGGTGCGGGTGGGGCCGATCGCGCCGGGGGCGAATCCGGGCGACATCATCGAAGGGCCGTCGACGGCGCCGCGGGTGAGGTGATCCGCTTTCGACAGCAGCAAGAAGCGAAACGGGCCCGGCGACGCGATGCCGGGCCCGTCCTTGTTTTGCGGCCGCTGCGTTCAGGGGTTCGCGGGAGGCGTGGGTTGGCCGAGCCAGTCGGTGAGAATGGGGGTGATGGCTGCGCCCCAGATGTCGTAGCCGGCGGCGGTGGGGTGGAGGTTGTCGGGCTGCAGGACGCCGGGGAGGAGTTTGCCGTCGGGGCCGAGGAATTTGTCGTGGATGTCGAGGAATTTGACCTGGTTGCCGTCGGCGAATTTGGCGATGAGGGTGTTGAGGGTTTTGACTTTTTCGGGGACGCCAAAAGAGGCGTCGCTGCCGTTGTCGCGGGGGAAGACGGAGACGAGGAGGACTTTCGCCTGGGGCTGTTTCTGATGGATGACGTCGAGGATCGCCTTGACGCCTGCGGCGGTTTGCTCGGGCGTGTCGGCGGAATAGTTGTACTGGGTCTTGGGCAGGTTGTTGGTGCCGATCTGGAGCATGATGACCTTGGGGTGGAGGTTGCCGTCGAGCTCGCCGTTCTGGATGCGCCAGAGGACGTGTTCGGTGCGGTCGCCGCCGATGCCGAAGTCGGCGGTTTTCCAGCCGGAGAAATACTTGGTGTAGGAATCGCGGAAAGCGGGGGAGCCCCAGTTGTCGGTGATGGAATCGCCGAGGAGGTA
>JBEHXY010000219.1:0-6776 GCA_048498455.1 Planctomycetota bacterium
ACGCCGTAGAAGGAGGCCTGGTCGCGCAGGACGTTGATCTCAAGCTGCGGGGTGGAGTGCTGATAATCGGCGGAGAAGAACTGGAAGCCCTTGTAGGCGGCGAATTTTCCGAGCATTCGTTCGGCGGCGGCGTAGACCTCGGCGGGGTTGGTGCCGGAGAGCGAGTAGGAATATTTGCCGGCGAGCTGCGAGGCGCCGCCGACGGAGATCTGGAGGACCGGCTGGGGGCCCATGAGGGGGCGGACGCCGGGGATCTGCATGACGCCGCCGAAGAGCATGCCGTTGACGGCGGTGATGGGCGGGCGTTTGTCGTGGTCGGTGAGGAAGGCGATGACGAGGCCATCACCGGAGGCGAGGAACTGGCTGTTGCCGGTCATGGTGAAGGTGGTGTCGACGTAGGGGTTGGCGTGGAGGACCTCTTCGACCTGCTTCTGGTAAGCGCGCATCTGCTGGGGGGAGGAACCTTCCTGGGCGCGCATGAGGCCGAGGATGAAGCCGGAATCGCCGACGGGGAGGAAGGCCTTCGGGACGAGATCGAACAGGTAGACGGTGCCGGCGAGGCAGACAATGAAGACGACGGCGGAGATGACATGGAAACGGAGGAAGAACCAGAGCACTCGGCCGTAAACGGAGAGGACGCGCTTTTCGATGGCGCCGATGGTGCGTTCGATGATAGTTTTGCGGGTGTTGGGGCCGCGGTTGCGCAGCAGGCGCGAGCACATCAAGGGCGTGATGGTGAGGGAGACGAGGCCGGAGGCGATGATGGCGATGATGATGGTGACGGCGAACTCGTTGAAGATGCGGCCGATGAGGCCGGGCATGAAGACCATGGGGATGAAGACGGTGGCGAGGGAGAGGGTCATAGAGACGATGGTGAAGGCGATTTCGCGGGCGGAGTGGAGGGTGGCGGTGAGCGCGGATTCGCCATGCTCCATGCGGCGGACGGTGTTTTCCAAAAAGACGATGGCGTCGTCGACGAGGAAGCCGATGGCGAGCGTGAGGGCGAGGAGGGAGAGATTGTCGATCGAGTAACCAAGCCAGTGCATGGTGATGAACGTGAGGAAGAGGGAGAGCGGGAGGGCGACGACGGGGATGAGGGTGTCGGTGACGCGGCCGAGGAAGGCGAAGATCACGATGACGACGAGGATGAAGGCGAGGTAGAGGGTGCCGGTGGCGTCTTCGACGGAGTGCACGATGGTCTGCGAGCGGTCGTAGACGGGGATGATGTGGATGGAGCCGGGGAGCTCGGCGAGGATTTGCGGGACGAGCTGTTTGACGGACTTGGCGACTTCGATGGCGTTGGCGCCGGCCTGCCGGGAGACGGCCAGGATGAGGGTGGCGTTGGGCACTTCGACGCCGCGTTGCCAGAAGCGCATGGAGATGCGCTCGTTTTCGACGGAGTCGGTGGCGGTGGCGACGTCCTTGAGATAGATCGGGGTGCCGTTGCGCATGCCGACGATGAGCTTGTTGTAATCCGCGGCGTTGGTGACCTGGGTGTCGGGATTGAGGAGGAAGGAGCGCGTGGAGCCGTCAAGCTGGCCGGCGCCGGAGTAGGGGGTGGAGCTGCGGACGGCGGCGGAGAGGTCGTCGATGGTGAGGTTGCGGGAGGCGAGTTCGGAAGGGTCGGCCTTGATGCGGACGGCGGACTTGGTGCCGAAGATGGCGCACTGCGAGACGCCCGGAAGGGTGGAGATGCGCTGCTGGACATTCGTGGAGGCGTAGTCATAGAGGCGGGCGGCGGTGACCGAGCTGCTGGTCATCGCGATGTACATGATGGGCTGGTCGTTGGGATTCGTCTTGGAGAAGGTGGGCGGAGAGGGGAGGTCGACGGGAAGCGACCCGCCGGCGGCGGAGATGGCGGTCTGCACATCGGTGGCGGCGGCGTCGATGGATTTCGTGAGGTTGAACTGCAGGGTGAGGGAGCAGAAGCCCTGCGTGGACTTGGACGTGACCAGGTCGAGGCCGGAAATCTGCATGAACTGTTTTTCGAGCGGCGTGGCGATGTTGGCGGCGACGGTTTGCGGGGATGCGCCGGGATAGGGGCAGGTGACCTGGATGACCGGATAATCGACGGCGGGCAGGTCGTTCACGGGCAGCGCGAAATAGGACATGATGCCGAAGAGAATGGCGGCGAGGGTCAGGAGGACCGTGAGGACCGGGCGGCGGATGAAGGGTTCAGAGATGGATCTCATTTTTCACCTCCGGCGGGGGCGGACGTGGATGCGGGCGCGGGGCTGACAGCGGCGGCGGGGCTGTCGGGGCCGCCGGTGCCGGGGGGAATGGCCACGGGCTCCACGACGTGAACGGGGCCGCCGGGGGTGACGGAGAGCTGGCCGGTGAGCACGATGTGTTCGCCGGCTTCGACGCCTTTTTGCACGACCACCTGGGTGCCCTGGCGCTGGCCCAGCACGATGGGACGCTGTTCGGCGGTGGAATCGGCCTTCACCACATAGACGTAGGGGCCCTGCTGGCCCATTTGCGTGGCGGCGTAGGGGATCAGCACGGCGCCTTCGATGGTTTTGAGCACCAGGCGCACGTTGACGAACTGGCCCGGCCAGAAGTAATGGTCTTCGTTGGGGAGGGTGGCCTGGACGCGGAGACGGCCGGCGCCGGGCTGAATCGCGGTGTCGATGAAGGTGAGGGGGCCGGTGCGGGTGTCGGCGGGGGATTGCGGAAGACTGACACGAGCCTGGAGGGTGCCCTTGGAACTGAGTTCGCGGACCGTGGGGAAGTCGCGTTCGGTGACGGTGAAATCGATGTAGAGGGGCTCAAGCTGCTGGATGGTGACGAGGGTGGTCTCGTTGGCCTTGACGACGTTGCCGATGTCCACGAGGCGCTGGCCGGCGCGACCCGACGCGGGGGAATCGATGGTGCAGAAGGAGAGATTGAGCTTGGCGGTATCGAGCGTGGCGGCGGTCACCTTGACCTGGGCGTTGGCGGTATCGAGGGCGGCCTGCTTGGTGTCGAGGTCTTCCTGCGAGGCGGCCTGGATGGCGAAGGCTTTCTTGATGCGGTTGTAATCGGCCTGCGCAAGTTCGATCTGGGCCTTGGCCTGGCCGACGTTGGCCTCGGCTTCCTGAACCTTGGCTTGATAGGGGCGGGGATCGATGGTGAAGAGGTGCTCGCCCTTTTTGATCATGGCGCCATCCTTGAAGGCCCGTTCCATGATCTGCCCGCCGACCTGCGGGACGATGTTGACCACTTCGGAGGCGACGGTGTGCCCGATTTCGTCAATGTAGACGGGCACATCCTGGGCCTGCGCGGTGGCGATGGTGACGGGGGCCGGGGGCCGGGCCATGGCGGCGGCGCCGGGCTGGGGCTGCGTTGCCTGCTTGCTGCAACCGATGAAGGCCGCGAGAAGTCCCACCACCACCAGATAGTTCTTGTCCACGTGCACGCCGAAAACTCCTCGGGGGAAAAAAGGGATTGCTGAGGCAGTAGGATAGCCTGCGTCAATGGGGGGAAGCAAGGGCGCTTACAGTTGCATCATGCAATTGTTGCAGTCCGAGAGTGTTAGGAGCAGCGCAAAGTTGAAAAAAAACGAGGGGGCGGGCCGCGGGAGAAACGCATTCTAGGCGCGCCGATGCGGGTTGGCCATCGGCGGCTCGCGGATCGCCGGGGCGGTCCGGGGATCACTCCGGCTGGAGGAGGTTGCCGGACTGGATGAAGTTCAGGTTGAGGGTGCGCGGGCCGGCGGTGTCGAACAGGACGGTGACCGATTCGCCGTCGGACGATAGGACGATCCCCGGCCCGAAGGTGCGGTGCTTCACCCGGGATTTTTCGGGGAAGGGCTTGCTCGTCGCGGCGGCGGTTTCCCTGGCCAGGGCGCGTTGCGCAATGCCGCTGACGCAGTTGTCGCAGTTGTTGCAGGTGGGATCCGCGGCTTCGCCGAAATAATTCAGAAGGTAATGGCGGCGGCAGGTCCTGGTGGTGGCGTAGTCTGCGAGCAGTTCGATGCGCGCCTGGCGCGCGGCGCGGTGCCGGTCCTGCTCTTCAACGACCTCCTCCACCAGCGACTCGACATCGATCTTGCCCTCGGGGGGCTGGATGTCGCCGGAGGGCGTGAGATCGGCGGCGCCGGCGGTCACCAGCCGGTTCAGCGTGGAGGCGACCTTGCGTTTGCCCAGCTCCGTCTCGGCGGCGATCTTGGCGGGATCGAGGGCATCCACATCGTCCTTCAGCACGCCCGGGTCGGCCAGGGCTTCAACCACTTTCTCGACCTCGGCTTTTTTCAGCCGCCCCGGCGTGGAGAGCGATTTCCGCAGGCCCACGTCTTCGGTGCGAAACAGGAAAAGGGCGCGGGCGGGCTGTCCATCGCGGCCGGCGCGGCCGAGCTCCTGGTAATAAGCATCGAGAGAATCCGGCGGGTGGTAGTGCAGCACCGTGCGGACGTCGGACTTGTCGATGCCCATGCCAAAAGCGTTGGTGGCGACGATCACCGGCGTGGCGGCGGCGGTCGGCTTCATGAAGGCATCTTGCACGGCGGTGCGGTCGGGACCCTTCATGCCGCCGTGATAGGCCAGGGCGCGAATGTCGTTTTTGTTCAGGGCGTCGGCGAGTTCCTCCACGGCGGCATGGGTGGCGGCATAGACAATCGCGGGCCTGGCGTTTTCCTGCCGCAGGTGGTGCAGCAGCCGGTTGAACTTGATGGTTTCGTCGGGGCAGGTTTCGACGGCGAGGTGGATGTTGGGACGATCGAACCCGGAGACCAGGATCGCGGGATTGTGCATGTGCAGCGCGGTCGTGATGTCGGTGCGCACGGCTGGCGTGGCGGTGGCGGTGAGCGCGAGGATGGGGGGGCGTTTTTTCACCGCACCGCAGAGGCCTTCAATCATCACGCCGAGGCGGGCGTAATCCGGCCGAAAGTCGTGGCCCCACTCCGAGACACAATGGGCCTCGTCAATCACGAACAGGGAGGGCGGGCTGTCCTGCAGATGGGAAAACGTTTCCTCGTTGGCCAGCTGCTCCGGCGAAAGCAGGAGGAATTCGAGCTTGCCGGCGGCGAGTTTTTCGAAAACCTCGCGGCGTTCGGCGGCCCTGAGACGGGCGTTGAGGACCGCGGCGTTGGGCAGGTCCTTTTCCGAAATGGAATCCACCTGGTCTTTCTGCAGGGCGATGAGCGGCGAGATGACGAGCGTGTAGCCCTTGATGAGCATCGCCGCGAGTTGATAGATGGCGGACTTGCCGGCACCGGTGGGCATGATGGAGAGGGTGTCCTGGCCCTTCAAAAGCAGGCGCACGGCGTGTTCCTGCATGGGGCGGAGGAAGGGGTAGCCGAAGTGCTCGCGGGCAATCTTCTGGAGGTCGGGATCTTTGGCGGTGGGCACGGGGGCTCCGGCTGAGGGACAGGGAATGACCGCACGAAGGAGGCGGCCAGTTACTCGCGGGCGGTGTTGGGCGCGGGCTGGAGCTGGACCGGCTGTTGCGCCTGCGCGGAATGGTAAATCGCTTCCATCAGAAGTTGGTCCTTGAGCCCCTCCTCGCCGGGCGTTTTGTTCGGCTTGTTGTCCAGGACGCTCACCGCGAAGTGGTCCATCTCCAGCGCGAACTGATTTGCCTCTTCGATCTTGTACTGGATCTTTTCCTTGGAGCTCGCCGACTGCGATTCCAGTTTCAACCCGGTGTAGGAAAATGCAGGGTCCATGCCAACCCAGCCCTGGTCGCCGAGCGCCCGGTACCGGCGGTCTTCGCTGGTGTTGTACGAGGAGGTGGCGACCAGGTGCGCCCCCGAGGGAAACCGAAGGTTGAACTGCACCAGTTCCTCCACCTCGCGGAAGCGGTCATCGCCCGGCGTGGAGTAGGTCGAAGCGCGAACTTCGACCGGTTCTTCGCCCAGCAGAAAGCGCGTGGTGTTGAGACAATAAAGGCCGATATCGGGCAGAGCCCCCCCACCGGCGAGCTTCCGGTTGGTGCGCCAGGTGCCGCCCTTTTGCATCTGGGCATTGACGGAGGTGATGAGCCGCGTGGCACCGAAGCGTTTGGACTGGATCAGCTCGCGGGCCTTGTTGTTGTTGGGCTCGTACTGGATGCGGTAGGCGATCATGAGCTGCTTGCCAGCGGTTTTCGCGGCATCGATCATTTTGTGGCAATCCGCGGAAGTGGTGGCCATCGGCTTTTCGCAAAGAACATGTTTGCCCGCCTGTGCCGCGCGAATGGTGAATTCCGCATGCAGCGCGTTGGGCAAAACGACATAAACCGCATCGACATCGGGATTGTTCTTGAGCTCGTCGAAGTTGTCGTAGGTATAGAGCGATTTTGCGTTGACGCTGTAGGTTTGCGCAACGGTCTGCGCCTTCTCGGGATGACCCGACACCAGCGCGGCAACGCGGCAATGGGACGTCCTGGCGACCGCCGGCAGGATTTCCTCGATCGCGAGCTTGCCGAGACCGACGATCGCCAGGCCGATCTTCCTGGCGGGCGGCGCGGGCGCCTTATCGAGTTCCGGCTGTTCGGGAGGCATGGGGGTCTGACCGGTCTGGCCGCGGGCGAGTGTGCTGGCCGCGAGGGAAGCAGCGGTGGCGGTGAGAAACGTGCGGCGGGAGAGAGGAAGGCGCGGCATGGGGAGGGCTCCAGCAAGACACCCATGGCCCTTTGCAAAGGGGGTGCCGTGGGATCGGCTGTGATTTGATTCTCGGTTGCGAGGAGCAACCATGACGGAACAGCCCCAGCGATGGGCGAAGCTTTCTTTCCCGGAAAAGATCCGATGGGTGGAAGAGGCACAGACGCTAAGCAACCTCTGCATCGGCACAGCAGCGGCCGGCGGGGGAGAACGCGGA
>JBEHXY010000220.1:0-6770 GCA_048498455.1 Planctomycetota bacterium
TTTACCCCCAAACTGCCGCCCGCTCACCCCCTTGTGCTTGCCCATGGCCGAGGTACAACAGTGTGTGGGGGACGTCGTCTGGAGAAGTCATGGCAGTTGGACGGTCAATTCTTGCGGCAATTCTGGCAACAGCGGCACTTGCGCCCGCCGCCGCCTATGCGGATTCCGTTACCGCGATCCTTTATGGACCGGGCGATACCCCCGCCGGTGACACCACCGGCACCAGCACCCTCAACGTCTCCTTCGCCGGACAGACCGAAACCGGCGCCTACGTCGGACAGCTCAACTGGCACGATGCCACCTCCGCCGACTGGAACGCCGGCCTCAATGGCAGGCTCCTCTCCGTGCTCGGTCCCAACGCCACCTTCGTCACCTACTGCATCGACGTCGACCAGGGCGTCTACACCGGCCTCGACAACACCTGGGGCTATGGCGTCGTTCCCCTGGCAACCGCCCCCCGCCCCGGCGGCGGCATGGGCGCCGCGACCGCCGCGCAGGTCTCCGAATTCTGGAACCGACACTACGATCTCATCGGCAACAGCAACGTCAACGCCAGCGCCTTTCAGCTGGGACTCTGGGAACTGATCAACGATGGCCTGGGCGCCGATCCCTTCGGCTCCGGATCCTTCCAGGCTTCCGGGTCGCTCCCCAGCGATTCCGGCACCCTGACGCTCGCCACCGGCTGGCTCAACGACGTCGGCAGCAACACGCCCTATTCCAACGGTTACACCCTCTACACCCTCTCCGACGACCGCCTGCAGGACCAGGTCTTCGGCGTCCCCAACACGCCCCTGCCCGCCGCCCTCCCCGCCGGCCTCGTCGCCCTTGCCGCCATCGGCGCCGCCACCTGCTTCCGGCGGCGCCGCGTTGCCTGAGACCGGTTCAACCAGGCCCGCCAGCCCCCGCGCGCCCGCCCCATGGCATCCATCCCCAGAGCATCGTAGAATCGCTCCCGCTTTGCATGCGACGTTGCTCAAGGGGATATTTAGCGCCATGGACAGCCCTGCACCTGATCTGGCGACCACCAATCCCTCCCACATTCCCGCCTCCGCGGCTGCCTCCACGCACCACTGGTATGTCCTGCACACGCGCAGCCGCCAGGAAAAGCTCGTCGCCGAAACCCTCGCCAGCCTCAGCATCCGCTACGTCCTGCCGCTGATCAAAAAGAACGCCTACTACGGCCGCCGCAAGGTCGAAAGTGAATTGCCGCTGTTCCCCGGCTACGTGTTCATGCATGGCGAACTCGACCAGGTGTACACCGCCGACCGCACCAAGCGCATCGCCAACATCATCCACGTGCGCAATGAGCAGAAGCTGGAAGAGGAGCTCGCCAGCCTCGAGCGGGCCCTCGCCAACAGCGCCGCCTTCGATCCGTTTCCCTACCTGACCCGCGGGGTCGCCGTGGAAGTGCGCTCCGGACCGCTGCAGGGAGTCCGCGGCCTCATCGAAGACCGCGCCAAGCGCAACCGCCTGATCCTGCAGGTGGAAATCCTCGGCCAGGCCACCAGCATCGAAGTCGACGGCAGCCTGCTCGACGTCGTCGATTAGTTCCCACGCAAAATCCCGCCGCCATTTCCGTCATCCCGCGGAGCTCCTCATGAAGCGCCTCTTCAGTCGCCTGCTGTCAGCGCTGCTTCTCCTGGCCGCAACCAGCGCCGCGTTCGCCCAGGTGACGGTCACCCCCGATCATCCCGCCGCCATCTACCATGCAGGCGAAACCGTGCACTGGTCGGTGGCCGCAGACAAGGAAGGTCCCGCCACCGCCGATTACCAGGTGAAGCGCAACGGCCTGGACGTGGTGCAGAAGGGCACGCTCGATTTCGCCAAAGGGCCGCAAACCATCGATGTCCCTGTCGATGCCCCCGGCGCCTTGTTGCTGCAGCTTGCCGCGCCGCCCGCTGCCGGCCAGGGCCGCCCCGGCCGCATCCTTGCCGGCGTACTGATCGACCCGCAGAAAATCGAGCCCACCCTGCCACCGCCCGCCGACTTCCAGGATTTCTGGAAGCAGAAGATCGCCCAGCTCCACGCCATCCCCGCCAACCCCCAGCTCCAGCCCGCCGACTCCGGCAGGCCCGATGTCGATTACCTCAAGCTCCAGATGGACACCATCGAAGGCGCGCACATCCACGGCCAACTCGCCCGGCCGCACGCCGATGGAAAATATCCCGCCCTCCTCATCCTGCAGTGGGCGGGCGTCTACGGCCTGCCCTCGTCGAACGTCGTCAACCGTGCCCGGCAGGGCTGGCTGGCGCTCAACATCGAGCCCCACGATCTGCCCTTCGATCAGCCGCCGGAGTTCTACAAGCAGGCCGCCGACACCACGCTCAAGGATTACTACCACCGGGGCAATGCCGACCGCGAGAAGAGCTACTTCCTGCGCATGTATCTTTCCGCCTATCGTGCCGCTGATTACCTCGCCTCGCGCGACGACTGGGACGGCAAAACGCTCGTCGTCATGGGCACCAGCATGGGCGGCCAGCAGACCCTCATCACCGCCGGCCTGCATCCCAAGGTGACCGCCGCCCTGGCGCTGGTCCCTTCCAGTTGCGATGCCGCCGGCCCGACCGCCGGCCGCGCTGCGGGCTTTCCCGACTGGGCGGCCCAGGCCAGCCAGACCGCCAACCCGCAGATCCTCGACACCAGCCGCTACTTTGATCCGGAGAATTTCGCCCGCACCATCACCTGCCCGGCCCTCGTGGGCCTGGGGTTGATCGATGAGACCTGCCCGCCTGCGGGCGTTTACGCCGCCTTCAACCAGCTCCATGGACCGCGCGAGGCGGTGGTGCTGATTCACTCCGATCACAGCGGCCGCAACAACACGCAGGCCGCCTTCAATCAGCGCGCCGAAGAATGGCTCGCCGCCCTCGTGCACGGAAATGCCCCGCCCGTGAAATGACCCCTCCCCCGCGCCGATCCCCCCGCAGCCTCACACGCGCGCCGCCAGTGTTTTCCACCGGCCATGCGCCGACGCCACGTCCAGCGACTCCTGGATCGCCCGGAAATATTCCTTCGCAAATCCCTCCCCCTCCTCGGCCGGCGTCAGCAGCCGCTTGATCTGCCCCACCAGCGCCTCCCCCGCCCCCGCTTCCACCGGCTCCTTCGCTTCCGTCAGTTCATCGATCTGCGTGATCACGCCCGTCAGCGGCCGCAGCCACGCAAACCAGGGATCGTTGATCACCAGTTGCAGCACCTCCCCCGCCGAACCAATCCGCCCGTGCGCCTGCTCATAGCGTGCCCGCTCGTGATCCAGCAACCGCTTGTGCACATCCAGCAGCACCCCGTGCATCTCGTTCAACCGCGAACGCACCGCCGCCGACAACATCGCCTTTTCCATCATTGCACCTTCACGCCCGGCAACCGCACCCGCGGCACCGCTTTCTCAATCTCCGCCCGGTGCGGCTCCAGCCACGCCGGCAACTTCAAGTGGGTCCCCAGCTCCCCCGCCGCTTCGTCCGCGGTAAACCCCGGCCCGTTCGTCGCGATCTCAAAGAGCACGCCGCCGGGCTCCCGAAAATAAATCGAATGAAAGTAGCTCCGGTCCATCACCGGCGACACATTCCGCCCCGCCGCCACCACCCGTTCGTGCCATCCCTTCTGCTGCTCGTCGTCCGGCGTGCGAAACGCCACGTGATGCACCACCCCCGCGCCGCCCGAGCCATGCCGCGCGTCGGGCACGCACACCACGTCCACCAGCGTCCCCGGCCCACCATCCGCCCCGCCCGCCCGATACCGAAACCGATTCTGCTCCGCCCCCAGGGACGAAAACCCCATCACGTCCGTCAACAACTTCGCCGTCGTCTCATACCCCTCCTCCGCCAGCGTCACGCTGTGAAACCCCCGCACCGCGTACGCCTCTTCCACCGGTCCGCCCGACCACGCCTGCCCCTTCGGCTCCGTCGGCTCAATCGCCCCCACCAGCTCCAGCTGCATCCCATCCGGATCCACAAACGCCAGCACCGGCTCGCCGAATCGCGCCCCGCCCCGCTTCGCCTCCACCTCCTTCTCCTTCAACCGCCCCGCCCATAAATCCAACGCCCCCATCGGCACTGCAAACGCCGTCACCGTCACCTGCGGCGGCCCAATCCGCCCCCGATATGCCCCCGGCCAGGCGAAAAACGTCATCACCGTCCCCGCCCGCCCCAGTTCATCCCCGTAATACAAATGGTAACTCCCCGGATCATCGAAATTCACCGTCAGCTTCACCAGCCGCAGCCCCAGCACGCCACCGTAAAAATCGATGTTCTTCTGCGCATCCGCCGTGATCGCCGTCACGTGATGCAGCCCCGGCAGTGAAAGCTCACCCGCCATGCACAAACCCCCTTGTGAAAAAAATGCAAACGCCCCTGCTTCCCAGGAAGACCCAGGGGCGACTCACCGGGCCCACGCATCGCAACCCCCCGCCACGAGCGTAGGCCCCGCGATGGCCTTTGGCAAACCAGCCCCCGCCACCGGCACGCCACCCCGAACCACCCGCGGAAGCGCCGCCTCCCTCCCCTTCCCACCGCCGCAAAAACAAAAAACCCCGGGACACGCCATGCGCCGCCCGGGGTTGCACACGGAGAGAACGGGATTCGTGAACTGGATTCCCGCCTCACGAGTCAGAAACGCGGCTTTTGCACGCATCGCGTTTCTCCGAAAGGAATTAGGTCATTACGATTGGTTACTCTGCGTTTTCATGGGTTCCCATCAGATACTGCCAAACTGGGACAGTTTCTGGGACAGTGGAAACTGCCTGCGGCAGCCAATCGACTTGACCATAGCCGGTTTCTTGCCAAAGTCCAGATGTTTGCGAAAGATAAAGGGTTCATGGGTCTGCCAATTCTTCCGGTGGGCATGTGGTCGTCACCTGGCATCACCCTTTTCTTCAATCGCGCCAGGCGAGGTTCCAATGGGCACTCCGCTGGATTTATTGGCAGACCCCAGGTTCATTCCTGAATCCTATTCTGGTAAAGCGCGAGCGGAAGCTTGGTAAACGTGAAGCAGGCGGTGAGTAACAACGGTGCGTCGGAGATAGCGCTAACGGGGCGGCGGACCTCGGATTCCAGCTTGGCCAGATCGTCGATCGCATGTTTGGCCATCCCGTGATGCTTGGTCTCGCAGCAAAGGTCTTCGACAGGACTGAGACACGACTGTCCCGACCAAATTGGGGGCTGGTGGGATTAAAGAGTCGGCGTAGAGCCGGGCAAAAACGCCGGAGGAGATGAGGCCGACCCTGAGCGTATTTGTCACTACGAACGCAGCGGACACATGGTGGACGACACTTGACGGGAGGATCCCGTATAGCCGCCGCTGATAGGATTGAGTCAAACTCTTCCACCGTCTCGGACGGAGCGCGGAGGGTCTGTCGTGTGTAATGCCGGCCCGATGATGGTTCGAGCGAACTCGGCTCATCCCGGGCCTTGCCGCAACAGAAGGGAAGCACGATGAGTTCATCACACCACCCGCGGACCAAGATACTCGTACGACGCGCCCAGCGGGGTATCACCATCGGCATGGCAGCCCTCGCAGAAATTCAAACTCTCCTGGGGTCCCCCACGACCGACCTGGTTTTGAATTTGTTGGGCACGCAAACCCCTCCACCCGACTCGCTGTTTAACCAGCCGATGGTCGACGGAGCGGCCATGACTGTCACTTGGCAAGGCGCCACGTGCCGGTTGCGGAGCCGCATCCACGTTGCCCTGATGATCGCCCTTACCCGCCGCTCAGGCCGATTCGTAACCTTTGAGCAATTGCTCAACGACGTTTGGAGCGGTGACGAGCGCGACGATGGCACAATACGAAGTACAGTCCGTCATCTCCGCGGCTGTCTTCGCAGGGCAGGAATGGACACGCTCGTTCAGGCGATCCACGCGTCGGGACGCCGTTACGGCTTCATGTTTTTGCCAAAATAATTAAATTTGCATGCGGCTTGCACGCAAATCCCTCCCGTCCTTGCACATGCGGATGGCATACTGGGCGCCACATTCTCTCAGCAACGTCCGGTCAAGTTGCGAGCGGACACTGTCAAACGCCTGTTCATGAGCCGGAGAATTCCATGTCCATGGTCGCTGCACCAAGTCCAGAATCACCCGACTTGCGGCCGGCCGCGGCGTATGTCCGTATGTCCACTGAGCACCAGCAATACTCAACGACGAACCAGATCGATGCCATCAAGGAGTATGCTGCACGCCGCGGCTTCCGTATCGTCCGCAACTATGCCGACGAGGGAAAAAGCGGGTTACGCATCGAAGGACGCCCGGCCCTGCGCGAACTTATTGAAGATGTTCGATCGGGACGTGCGACCTATCGGGCGATTCTCGTGTACGACGTGAGCCGCTGGGGTCGGTTCCAAGATTCAGATGAAAGCGCGTTTTATGAATACACCTGTCGGCAAGCGGGTATCGAAGTAGCCTACTGCGCCGAGCAGTTTGAAAACGATGGAAGCCCCGTCTCGACCATCATTAAGAGCGTTAAGCGAGCCATGGCCGGTGAATACAGCCGCGAGTTGTCCAACAAAGTGTTTAAGGGGCAGTGCAGGCTGATCCAGCTTGGTTTCCGCCAGGGGGGGAGTCCGGGACTCGGTCTTCGTCGTATGCTTGTCGATCAAAATGGTTTGCCCAAGGGTACTTTGAAGCATGGGGAGCAAAAAAGTCTCCAAACCGACCGGGTGATTCTCGTGCCAGGTGCGCCGGAGGAATTGGCCATTGTCGAGCGGATCTATCGAAACTTTACGCAAGATAGCCAAAAAGAAGCCCAAATTGCCGACGCACTTGAAACCGAGCACGTCCCCC
>JBEHXY010000221.1:0-6743 GCA_048498455.1 Planctomycetota bacterium
GGCGGACCGCACTTCAAACACAATGAAGCGTTCTCGTTCCAGGTGGCCACCGACGATCAGGCCGAGACCGATCGCTACTGGAACGCCATCGTCGGCAACGGCGGCAGCGAAAGTGCCTGCGGCTGGTGCAAAGACAAGTGGGGCGTTTCCTGGCAGATCACGCCCGTCGCGCTGGTCCAGGCGATCACCGATCCCGATCGCGCCGCCGCGAAACGCGCGTTCGATGCCATGATGACCATGCGAAAAATCGACATCGCCGCCATCGAAGCGGCCCGCCGCGGCTGAGGGTCCCCGCGGCAACGAGGAACGCTATGGCGAACACTTGCCCGGAATGCGGAAGCACGAACGTCGTTCAAGGCGTTCGCGTCGGCCATACCGCCGAAGCCGGCCGGGTCGGCTTGTCCTACCAGACGAAATTGCTGGTGCTGCCGATCGTCGGCACCGAACCGCTGCTGGCCGACGTCTGCGATGGATGCGGGTTGATTGTCCGGCTCTACGTGCAGTCCGTCGGCAAGCCGTGGGTGCAAAACCGTGAGTGAACGGGCGTCGCCGGATCGGGTTAAGCCTCGACGACCTTGCCCGGGTTCGTGATCGTCAGCTCGTCGAGTTTTTCCTTCCCGAGCCATTCCTCGACCTTCAGCAGGCCGCCGAGACGGGCGGCGAGGTGCGACGGCCGGTGGGCGTCGGTGCCGACCATGAAGTAGCGGCCTTCCTTGAGGAAGCGTTCGGCGAGGGCGCAGATGTCGGGGGCGTCGGCGCCGCCGATGGGGCCGAGGTTGCCCTGGAAGAGCACGCCGAGCCTGGCGATTTCCTCGATTTTCTCCGGGTTTTTTCGCAGGAAGGGCATGCGCTCCGGGTGGGCGATGATCACCGTGAGCCCGCGCTTCTGCAGCCACTCGACGGCGAGGTTCGCCCACGCGGGCCAGTCCTTTTCCCAGATGTCGGAGAGCACGTATTTGCCGGCGTCGCCATACGACGGCACGCCGAGCCGCGGCAGGTCTTCGGCGATCAGCGGGCTCAGGCGCAGCTCGCCGCCGGCGATCAGCCGCATGTCGATGCCCGCGTCGCGCACCGCGCTCTGCAGGTCGGCCACCTTCTCCGCGACGGTCTTGCAGGAAAGATCGGAAAAGCCTTCTTCGCCCCGATGCGGCGTGCAGGTGACCGTGCCGTAACCCGCGGCGGCCATCATGTGCAGGCACTGCAGGGATTCGCGCAAGTCGCGACAGCCGTCGTCGACGTCGGGAAGAAAATGGGCATGGACATCAATGCGCTTCATCATCCCCCAAGCGTAGTCGCGCAGCGGTGAAACGTCCACGCAGGCCGCGAGGTTTCGGCGGCCGCCCGCGCGCAAACGCTACACGTAGGCCTCCGCCAGCAACTCCACCACATGCCGAACCCGCAGCTCGCCCCGGCCGCTGTCCTTGAGATGGCGGGCGATCTGCATCGCGCAGCCGATGTTCGCGGTGACCAGTTCGGTGGCCCCGGTCGCGGCGATGTGCGCCACCTTGCGGCGGCCCAGCGATGCCGCCATCTCCGGCTGGTTGAGCACGTAGGTGCCCGCCGCGCCGCAGCAGATCTCGCTCTCCGGAAGCTCCACCCGCTGGAGCCCGGGAATCATGTCGAGCAGGATTCGCGGCGCGGAGCTGATCCCCTGGCCATGGACGAGATGGCAGGGATCGTGATAGGTGATGACGCGCTCGAGCCGCTTCGTCGGCGGCCGCAGGCCCACCTCCACCAGGAATTCCGTGATGTCGCGAATGCGGCGGGCCGCGGCGCGGGCGGAGTCGGTGCGCGAAACGTGGCCGAGCTCCTTGAGCTGCGCCCCGCAGCCAGCGATCGCGGAAATCACCGGGACTTCGCCCGTCGGGGCCAGCGTTTCGGCCAGGCGCTGCGCAAACGCACGCGCCCCTTCGGGATCGTTGGCGTGGGCGGCAAGGGCCCCGCAGCATCCCTCCCCGGCCAGCAGTTTCACGTCGAAACCGTTGAGCGCGAGGACCCGCACGGCGGCGGCGTTCACCGCGCCCGAGACCACGCTGCCCACGCAGCCGCGGAGAAAAATCACCGTGCCGCGATGCTCCCCGGCCGCGGGCGTGAAGCCGGCGATGTCGGCGGCGCGCTCTTCCGCGGCCACCATCCCGGCCATGCCGCCCATCGTTTCGCCCATCCATCCGGCGACCTTTCCGGCCAGCGTGCCGAGGCCCACCTTGCGCGCGACCTTGAGCGGGACCATCGCCGCGGCGGCGCGCTTCGGATAGGGCAGCACGTTGCCGACCATCCACTGCAGCACGCCGCTCTTCACGCGTTTGCCTTCGCCCAGCACGCGCTGCGCCACCAGCGGCCGGACGGCCTCGATCAGGTCGTGATACACCACGCCGCTGGGGCAGGCGGTTTCGCATGCCCGGCAGACCAGGCAGCGATCGAGATGCTCAAAAACGCGCTCGCTGGGATTCACCCGCTGGTCGACGACCGCCTTCATCAGGTGGATGCGGCCGCGCGGCGAATCGGCCTCGTCCATCGTTTCCAGATAGGTCGGACAGGCCGGCAGGCAGAGGCCGCAATGCACGCAGGCATTGAACTTTTCGTAGGTCTCGCGGGGAATTTGCGGCAGGGGTGTGGACGCCATGCGACTCCGTTCATCAGGCAGCGCATTGTAACACGCGCGGCGGCGTCGTTTGAATTGCCGCGGATACAAAAGCGGCCAGCGCTCAAAAGTTCGCCGCAAAAACGACCGGGGCCCGCGTGCGGTGAAGCAGGCGGGCCCCGGCGAATGCGTTTCGACGAGCGGCTTAGCGGACGATCGTCGTGTTGTAGTAACCGATCATCGCCAGGAAGCGGTTCTGGTTGAGGATCGGAACGTTGGAGCGCTTGGCTTCAACGATCACATCGTCATAGGACTGCTGGATCTGGCCGCGGGCGGCATCGACGCTGCCGGGCTGGGTGGCGGCGCCTTCACCGCCGGGACGGGCCGCGGGCGAAGCGGGCCGGGCCCCGACGACCAGGAAATCGGTCTGGGTGGTGACGTTGGGCTCGATGGTGCCGCCCCAGTGGGTGATCATCTGTTCGAGACGCTGGCGTTCGCCGGCGGTGGCCACGCCATCGCCATCGAGGTCGAAATCGCCGCTGACCACGAAGCGGAAGGTGCGGCTGCGGTCCTGGTGATAGACGGGATTGGCGATGATGTCGCCCGCCTGGATGTTCTGGCCGCGGGTGGTGTGGGTCACGCGGCAGAGCGATTCGGTCTCGCTGACATCGACGACTTCGATGCCGCCCTTGCCGGCGGCGTCGGCGTCGCTGCCGATCCGCACGCCCAGGCGCGGGTCATAGACGGCGAAGGTGAGGCCGGAGACGACGCGGTCGCGGCGGCCCAGGCTGATGTACACTTCGCCGTTGCCGGGGGCGGCGCGGACGACGGTGCCATCGGGTTCCGCGCCGACGTTGGTGTTCTGGCCGGGGCGGAGGTTGGCGATCTGCTGGCGAAGCAGCGAGACCAGCTGGTCGCGGCGGGCGATCTCGTTGTTGAGCTGTTCGATCTGCAGGGTGTAGTTGCGGCGGTCGGCTTCGGCCTGGTCGCGAATCTGCGTCAGGGCCGCCTCGTTCTTGGTGGCCGCTTCTTCGTTGGACGTGCGAAGGGCGGAAGCCTGGCCCAGAAGGCTGGCGTTCTGCGCTTCAAAATCGCTGGAGGTCTTCTGCGCCGCGGCGATCGCCGATTCGTAGTTGTTCTTGCTGGCCTCGGCCTGCTGCTTCAGCGTGTTGACCGAGCCGGTCAGGCTGGCGACCGCTTCCTTCTGGGTACGCAGCTCGGCGCCCAGCGCTTCAAGCGCGCCCAGCAGCGAGGTCCCTTTCTTGCCGCCCGCGGCCGTCACGGCCGTGGCGATCGAGCCATTGTTCGGGTCGACGATGGTCGGCACGTTCTGATTTTCAGCCCCGATGGCTTTCTTCAGATCGTTGATCCACTTGTTTTCGGTGGCCAGCGCGGAGGCGTTGGGATCCGTGCGTTCAGCCAGCACCTGGGTCAGGATCTTGGTGTCGTTGCCGATGGCGTCGGCGCGCTGCTGATCGGTCTCTTTGATCTGGGCTTCCAGCTTCGACTGGCCCATGTAAAAGAACACCGCCAGGCCGGTGGAAATCACCCACAGCACAACAAAGATGATCAACGGATACGGGGGGGAGTTCCGCGCACGCACCACTGCCATGAGGATTCCTCCAATTCGATAGGGGTCGCTGCCATCAACCGCCAGAAGAGTTGGCCGCCGGGCACGAGCGCGCCCAGCCGGTTATCTGTAGAATATCACCGCCCACCCCCGCAGGGTCAAGCGGAATCCCCCTGAACCTGTGGCCGGCGGAGAGGTTGGAGCAAATCGTGCGCGGCGGAGCGGCCCGCTCAGCTTTCGGCGCTGCGCAAACGGGCCCGCTGCCGCGTCAGCTCCATCAGCCGGGCGTGCGTGCCGCGGTCGGGTTCGCCCTCCGCTGGATGCCGCTGCATCCAGGTGCCGTCGGGCGAGAGATCCCACGCCTGGCGATTGTCCGCCAGCAGAATCTCCAGCAGTTCCTTCAGCCGGGCCCGCGAGGCGGGGTCCTCCACCGGAACGGCGGCCTCGACGCGGTAGGAAAGGTTGCGGCTCATCCAGTCGGCCGAGCCCAGGTAATAGGCCTCGGCGCCGTCGTTGAGAAAATAGAAGACCCGGGAATGCTCGAGGAAGCGCCCGATGACGGAGATCACGCGGATGTTCTCCGAAAGCCCGGGCATGCCGGGGCGCAGGCAGCAGAAGCCGCGGACGATCAGGTCGATTTTGACGCCCGCCTCGGAAGCGCGATACAGCGCCTGCATGGTCTCGGTGTCTTCCAGGGCGTTCATTTTGCCGATGATCCGTGCCGGGCGGCCTTCCCGGGCATGCTGCGCTTCGCGCTCGATCATCGCCAGGAAGCTGGTGCGCATCGTCGCCGGGGCCACCAGCAGCTTGCGGTAATCGCGCTTCAGCGAGCGGCCCGTCAGATAGGCGAACAGGTCGACGACGTCCTCGCAAATGTCATCCCGGCAGGTGAACAGGCCCAGGTCCGTGTAGGTCTGCGCCGTCTTGGAGTTGTAGTTGCCCGTGGCCACGTGCACGTAGCATTTCAGCCCGCCGCCCACCCCGCCGATGCCTGCGACGCCGCGGTCCTCCTCCCGCCGAACCACCAGCGCCGTCTTGGTGTGGGTCTTCAGCCCCATCACGCCGTAGACCACGTGGGCCCCGGCTTCCTCGAGGGTCTGGGCCCACTGGATGTTGCGTTCTTCATCAAAGCGGGCCTTGAGCTCCACCAGCACCGCCACCTGCTTGCCGGCCTCCGCCGCGCGGGCCAGCGCCGGCACGAAGGGCGAGTCGCCGCTGGTGCGATACAGCGTCATCTTGATCGCCAGCACCTTGGGGTCCTTCACCGCCTGCAGGATGAATTTCTCGACCGAGCTTTCGAAGCTTTCATAAGGATGGTGCACCAGCACGTCGCCCTGGCGCATCAGCGCGAAGATGTCCGCCTCCGGATCGCTGAACGCGGGGGCCATCTCCGGCTTCCACGCGGGCATCTTCAAGTCGGGGCGGTCCACCGTCAGGGCGATCGCCATCAGGTCGCTCTTGCCCAGCGGCTCAGGCAGTTCGTAAATCGAATCGTCGCCCACCTCCAGCCCCTCGGTCAGGTGCTGCCGCATCGCCGCCGACATGTTCGCGGTGATCTGCACCCGCACCGTGTCCGCGAAGCGCCGGGCACGCAGCTCCTCCTGCACCACCTCCAGCAGGTCCTCCGGATCTTCGACGTCGGCATCGACCTCCGCATTGCGGGTGACCCGGAAGTGCTGCGCCTCGATCACCTCCATCCCCGGAAACAACGCATCCAGACGCCCCTCGATCAGCGTTTCGATCGGCACAAACGTGTAGGTTCGCCCTTCCTGGAACGTCAGCCAGCGGCTCAACAGCTGCGGCACTTTAATCCGCGCAAAGGACACCTCCCCCGCCCCGCCGATCGGCCGCACCAGCACGCCGATCGACAAGCTCTGGTTCGAGATGAACGGAAACGGATGGCCCGGATCGACCGCCAGCGGCGTGAGCACCGGGAAAATCTGCGCCCGGAAATAATCGTCGGCCCGGGCCCGCTGCTCGGGGGTCAGCTCCACGTAGTCCTTGATGAAGATGCCTTCTTTTTCCAGCGCCGGACGCAGGCGGTGCGTCCACAGGTCGATCACGTCGCGCGTGAGGCCGCCGATCTTTTCGCGCACCGCCTGGTAATGCTCCTCGGCGGTGAGGCCATCGTGCGAGCGTTCGTTGGATTTCTTGGCGATCTTGCGTTTGAGCAGCCCCACCCGCTTCATGAAAAACTCGTCGGAGTTGCTCGAATAGATCGAAAGGAACTTGACCCGCTCCAGCAGCGGGGTGCGCTCGTCCGCGGCTTCGTGCAGCACCCGCTGGTTGAACTCCAGCCACGAGAGATCGCGGTTGAAAAACGGCGTGGTGTTTTCCGGCAGCGGGCCCGCCGCGCGCAGCACCGGGGCACGGTCCGGATGGGCCGTTGGCGCAGTTCCTCCTACGGGTGGGGGCGGGGGCATCCGCGTCTCCAGCAAGGCCCCCCTTACCTATCACATCGGCCATTTGCCGCCAACCCCCGCGCGGCCGATGCCGCAGGTTTAATGTCCCCTTAGCGAAACATTCACGCAAAGTCCGGAAATAACCCGCCCACGATGTCCCTGCCCGGCACGCCGTCTTTCACGGTTCAGG
>JBEHXY010000222.1:0-6725 GCA_048498455.1 Planctomycetota bacterium
CGCTGGGTTTCGCTGGGTCTGCCATAGTACACCTCGTGATGGATTGTAGCGCGGTTGGAGAGAAAACGGGGCCGCGATGGGGCGGCAGATGGAATTCCGTTGGGAATTACCTGGGGGCTTTGGCTTCGCGTTCCTGCTTTTCCTCGTTGGCGCCCACGACGTAATCCTTGAGCTTCTCGAAAAAGGACTTTTGCGCGGGCAGGACGTTGATGTCCTCGGTCTGGGCGTATTCGCGGAGGAGCTCCTGCTGTTTTTTGGAGAGGCGTTTGGGGATCTCGATGAGGAGTTGGACGAGCTGGTGGCCCTGGCCGCCGCGGAGACCGGGGAGACCGAGGTTTTTGAGGGTGAGCACCTCGCCGTGCTGGGCGCCGGGGTTGATATGGAGGTTGGATTTTCCGTAGAGGGTGGGAACTTCAATATCGGCGCCGAGGGCGGCCTGTGCAAAGGAGATGGGGAGCTGCATGACGAGGTTGTTTTCATCGCGGACGAAGAAGGGGTGTTCCTTCACGCGGACGTAGACGATGAGGTCGCCGCGGGGGCCGTTGTTTTCGCCGGGCTCGCCTTCGTTGGCGACGCGGACGCCCTGGCCGTCATGGATGCCGGCGGGGATGGGGACTTCGATCTTGCGATGCTTGGGGGAGCGGCCGGAGCCGTCGCAGGTGGGGCAGGGGGTGTCGACGGTGGAACCCTGGCCCATGCAGTGGGGGCAGGTGGTGACCATCTGGAACATGCCGCCGAAGCCGCGCTGGGCGACCTGTCCGCGTCCGCCGCAGGTGCGGCACTGGGAGCGTTTGGTGCCGGGCTTGGCGCCGTCGCCCTTGCAGGTGTCGCAGACGTCCTGGCGGGTGAAGTCGACTTCGCGCTTGGTGCCGGCGGCGACCTCCTGGAGGGTGATCTGGACCTGGGTTTCGAGGTTGAAGCCGCGGGTCTGGCGGTTGCCCCCCCCACCGCCGGCGCGGCCGCGGCCACGTCCGAAGACATCGCCGCCGAAGAAGGCGGAGAAGAGGTCTTCGATGGAGGAGACGTCCATGTTCTGGTAGTCGTGCATGGTGGTGCCGCGGAGACCTTCGTGGCCGTACTGGTCGTAGCGGGCGCGTTTCTGCTGATCGGAGAGGACTTCGTAGGCTTCCGCGCATTCCTTGAAGCGGAGTTCGGCCTCGGCGTTGCCGGGGTTTTTGTCGGGGTGGTATTTGAGCGCGGAGCGGCGGTAGGCCTTTTTGATTTCCTCGACGGTGGCGGTCTTGCTGACTTCGAGGACTTCGTAATAGTCGCGTTTGGCGGTGGGCATGGTGGATTCCATAGGGCACGTCGGAAGTAGAAGGTGAGAAGGTACCAAAAACGCGAGGGGAATTCCCGAAGGGCCGGCCGTCGGATCGGGATTCCAGCGGATTTAAGGGAAAGCCCGGGCGGAAAAGGAACCGCCCGGGCTTGGTTGTCAGGACTGCGAAAGAAGGACGCGATCGTCCGGGCGGCTTACTTGATCGAGCCGGTGATCTGGTCGTTTTCGTCCTTGAGTTCGGTGATGAGCACGTCGGTGGTCAGCAGGAGGCCGGCGACGGAGGCGGCGTTCTGGAGAGCCGAGCGGGCGACCTTTGCGGGGTCGACGATGCCCATTTTGAACATATCGCCGAACTCGCCGGTGGCGGCGTTGTAGCCGTAGTTGCCTTCCTTTTCGAGCACGGAATCGACGACGACGGAGCCATCTTCGCCGGCGTTTTCCACGATCTGGCGGAGCGGAGCGCGGAGGGCGGAGAGGATGATGTCAAAGCCGACCTTTTCATCGCCGCGGGCCTTGGACTTGGCGGCTTCGACCGCGGGGATGGCGCGGAGGAAAGCGACCCCGCCGCCGGGAACGATGCCTTCCTCGGCCGCCGCGCGGGTGGCGTGGAGGGCGTCTTCGACGCGGAACTTGGCTTCCTTCATGGCGGTTTCGGTGGCGCCGCCGACCTTCACCACCGCGACGCCACCGGTGAGCTTGGCCAGGCGTTCCTGGAGCTTCTCGCGGTCGTAGTCGGAGGTGGTTTTTTCGATCTGGGTGCGGATCTGGGCGACGCGGGCCTCGACGTCCTTGCGCTTGCCGGCGCCTTCGACGATGGTGGTGTTGTCCTTGTCGACGACGACGCGCTTCGCCCGGCCGAGCTGGTTGAGCTCGATGGCGTCGAGCTTGGTGCCGAGGTCTTCGGAGATGAACTGGCCGCCGGTGACGGCAGCGAGGTCGCCGAGCATGGCCTTGCGGCGATCGCCGAAGCCGGGGGCCTTGATGGCGCAGATGTTGAGGATGCCGCGAAGGCGGTTGACCACCAGCGTGGCGAGGGCTTCGTTCTCGACATCTTCCGCGATGATGAGCATGGGAGCGCTGGCGGCGACGACCTTGTTGAGCAGCGGGAGCAGCTCGGAGATGGTGCTGATCTTCTTTTCATACAGCAGGATGTAGGGGTTCTCAAGAACCGCTTCCATCGTGCCGGGGTTGGTCATGAAGTAGGGCGAGAGGTAGCCCTTGTCGAAGGCCATGCCTTCGGTGCGGGTCATCTCGGTCTTGAGGCTCTTGCCTTCTTCGATGGTGACGACGCCTTCCTTGCCGACCTGGTCCAGGGCGTCGGCGATGAGGTTGCCGATCTCGGTGTCGTGATTGGCGGAGACGGTGGCGACCTTCCGGAGATCGTCGCGGCCGGAGACCTTCCGGGCCTGGCTCTTGATCGATTCGACGGCGGCTTCCACGGCCTTGTCGATGCCGCGCTTCACCACGGCGGGATTGGTGCCGGTGGTGACGACGCGGAGACCGGCGGCATAGATCGCCTCGGCCAGGACGGTGGCGGTGGTGGTGCCATCGCCGGCCTGGTCGTTGGTTTTGGAGGCGACTTCGTTGACGAGCTTGGCGCCCATGTTTTCAAAGGCGTCGGGGAGCTCGATTTCCTTGGCGACGCTGACACCGTCCTTGGTGACGGTGGGACCGCCCCAGGATTTGGCCATGACGACGTTGCGGCCGGAGGGCCCGAGGGTGACTTTGACGGCCTTGGCCAGTTTTTCGAGGCCGTTGAAGACCTTCTGCCGTGCGGCCTGGTCGAACATCAATTGCTTCGCAGCCATTGCTTATTCCTTGAGTTTGAAAGGTCTCACAGAGGACACAGAGAGCACAGAGGAACAGGAGGACGGAGAAAACGGGGGATTTCTCTGTGCACTCTGTGTCCCCTGTGAGAAACGGATTTACTTGGTGACGACGCCGAGGAGGTCGGATTCGCGGAGGATGACGAACTTGTCGTCATTGACCTTCACTTCGGTGCCGGCGTATTTGCCGTAGTAGACTTCATCGCCGACGTTGACGGCGATGGGGGCCCGTTTGCCGGACTCGAGCATTTTGCCCGGGCCGACGGAGATGACCTTGCCGCGGGTGGGCTTTTCCTTGGCGCCTTCGGGGATGAAGATGCCGGAGGCGGTTTTGGATTCGGCTTCGGCCTGCTTGACGACGAGACGGTCATCGAGGGGACGGATGTTCATGATGGGGGCTCCTGTGCGTTTTATTGATTCGTAGGTTTCGCGTTCCTGTGCAACAACCCGGGCAAGCCCGGGGCTATGTGACGAACACGGGCGGGATGCCCGTGCGACGTTACATCATTCCCATGCCGCCCATGCCGCCCATTCCACCCATGCCGCCGCCCATGCCACCCATTCCGCCCATGTCGCCGCCGGGGCCACCGGGGCCGGCCGCGCCGGCGGGCTTGGGCTTCTCGACGATGATGGCGTCGGTGGTGAGCAGGAGCGTCGCCACGGAGGCGGCGTTCTGGAGGGCGGAGCGTTCGACCTTGGTGGGGGTGATGACGCCGGCTTTGACCATGTCGGGTTCGTAATCGAGGGTCAGGGCGTTGAATCCAAAGTTGCCCTTGCCGGCGAGGATTTTCTTGACGATGACCGCGCCTTCTTCGCCGGCGTTGGCGGCGATGCAGCGGAGCGGTTCCTGGAGGGCGCGGCGGATGATTTCGACGCCGGTCTTCTCGTCGGCGGAGTTGGTCTTGACGCCATCGAGCACGGCCAGCGAGCGGAGCAGGGCGACGCCGCCGCCGGGGAGGATGCCTTCGTCGACTGCGGCGCGGGTGGCGTGGAGGGCGTCTTCAACGCGGGCCTTCTTTTCCTTCATTTCGGATTCGGTGGCAGCGCCGACGTTGATCTGGGCCACGCCGCCGGCGAGCTTGGCGAGGCGTTCCTGGAGCTTCTCGCGGTCGTAGTCGGAGGTGGTGATGGAGATCTCGCGGCGGATCTGCTCGATGCGGCCCTGGATGGCGGGCGACTTGCCGGCGCCTTCGATGATGGTGGTGTTGTCGTTGTCGATTTCGATTTTCTTGGCCTGGCCGAGCTGCTGGAGGGTGACCTTGTCGAGGTCGATGCCGAGGTCCTTCATGATGGCGGTGCCGCCGGTGAGGATGGCGATGTCTTCGAGCATGGCCTTGCGGCGGTCGCCGTAGCCGGGGGCCTTGACGGCGGCGACCTGGAGGACGCCGCGGAGCTTGTTGACCACGAGGGTGGCGAGGGCTTCGGCGTCGATGTCTTCGGCGATGATCAGGAGCGGGCGCTTGGCCTGCTGGATCTTCTCAAGGACGGGGACGAGCTTGCTGGCCTGGGAAATTTTGTCTTCGTAGATGAGGACGTAGGCTTTTTCGAGTTCGACGGTCATATCGTCCTGGTTGGTGATGAAGTTGGGGGAGATGTAGCCGCGGTCGAACTGCATGCCTTCCACGACGTTGACGTAGGTTTCGAGCGACTTGCCTTCCTCGACGGTGATGACGCCGTCCTTGCCGACCTTGAGGAACGCGTCGGCCATGATGTTGCCGATTTCGCGGTCGTTGTTGGCGGAGATGGCGGCGACGTTGGCGATTTCGTTCTTGTCGCCGGCGTTGAGGGGCTTGGAGAGTTTCTTGAGATTTTCGGAGACGGCATCGACGGCCTTGCGGATGCCGCGGGCGAGGGCCATGGCGTCAGCGCCGGCGGCGAGGTTGCGGTAGCCTTCCTTGAAGATGGCTTCGGCGAGGACGGTGGCGGTGGTGGTGCCGTCGCCGGCGACGTCGGAGGTCTTGGAGGCGGCTTCCTTCACGAGCTGGGCGCCGACATTTTCGAATTTGTTGGAGAGTTCAATTTCCTCGGCGACGGAAACGCCATCCTTGGTGACGGTGGGAGCGCCCCAGCCTTTGTCGAGGACGGCGTTGCGGCCGCGGGGTCCGAGGGTGGACTTGACCGCGGCGGCGAGTTTGGAGACGCCTTCGAGAAGGGATTTGCGTGCGGACTCATCGAACGTGATCTGCTTTGCTGCCATGAGCGCGGCTCCTTTTTCGCCATTGGGGGTGGGGATGCATGTGCTGTTGGTCGCCTGTGCCGGCCCGAAAAGAGGGACACCACCGGGCACGCGGGCGATGGGGCGAATGCAAGAATCGCGCCACGTCCCGGCCTGGCCGCAAAAGCATCTCATAAGTCATTTAATTTAAAATGCTTACAGAAACATCTCCACGGGAGCCGACCAGCCCTTGTTGGCTGCCGCGGTGGCAGGCGAAGGTGGGGGGCAGGGGAGCGTTTGTCAAAACGGCAGGCGGTGCGTTGCGAGCCGGCCGACGTTCCTACGGAGTGAAAAACTGAAGGTCCACGTTGCCACCAGCCGTCTCGGCCGGGACGAACAACTCGCTTTGAGCGAACAAGGCGCGCCCCTCGTTGAGGGAGGCGCGCCCCTCGTTGAGGGAGGAAGTGTCGAGGCCATCGAGGTTGCCCGGGGGAAGGGGATCTCCGGCAGGGGCTGCGCGTCGCCACCGATAGAGACCACCAAGGAACGTTTGACCGAGGGCGCGTCGGTTGTCGGCTCCCGGTACAACCAGGAGTGATCATCCGCATCGAGAGCGACGATCCTGCCGCCGAGTGTGGGTTGTTTGGCTTTCTCCGTGATTTCCACCGCCGCCATCGATCTGCCGTCGTCGGAGCGGCCGTTGAACCAGGGGTTTCCCTTGGAATCCGAGAACGCGAAATGCCGCTGGCGTTGAGGAATGGGGCGGGGGAGATGGGGTGAAGGTGAAGTGGCCGTTGTCGCAGGAGGCGAGGAAGCGGAAGGGGCGTGGCCGCCTCGGCGGGTGGCGGTGGCGTCGCCGGGATCAGGCGGACAGGGAGGAAAGTATGCCGAAGTCGAGCACCTGCGGCGGGCGGCCTTTGGGTTCGATGAGCCCGAGGATGCGCACGTCGGCGTCGGCGGGGCGCGGGAGGTCGAGGATCCAGTGGTGTTCGGTGAGCAGGTTGGAACCCAGGGGCACCGGGGAGAAGGGCGGGAGGATCAGGAGGTTCACCGGGCTGCCGTCTGCATTGAGGGTGGCGTGGGCGAAGCAGAGCATTTTGGCGGCTTGCACGCGGGTTCGCAGGACCACGGCGGGGTGCTGGTGGCCGACGATGATGCCACGGGGAATCCAGTGGCGCTCGTCGTCTTGTCCTGCGGTCCAGCGGCCTTCGCCGATGCCGCGTGCGTCGGCGGACTGGTGGCCGTGGAAGACGGCGTACCCCCCCACCGCGGCTGCCGGCTGCACGCGAAGGTTTGAAGCATCGAAGAGCGCGGCGAGCGTGTCCTGCGGCGGGTCGTGGTTGCCGGGAAGGATCGTGACGCCGCAGTTCCGGGGCAGCATCGCCAGCAGTTCCCGAAAGAAGGGAACGGAATCCTCGAACGTCCTGGCGGAATCAAAGACGTCGCCGGCGATCACGACTTGCGC
>JBEHXY010000223.1:0-6717 GCA_048498455.1 Planctomycetota bacterium
GTTGGGGAGTTTGCACCAGGGGCCGCCGTCGATTTCGGTGGCGCCGTACTTGGATTTGGCGAGGTTGTAGGCCCAGTCACGGAAGCCGCCTTCCGTGAACTTCATGATGTTGCCCTTGTGGACGATGTTGACGGATTTGCGGTTGTGCTTGATGGCGTAGTCGATGGCGGCGGTCATGAGGCGTTCGGTGCCTTCGCGCGAGACCGGCTTGATGCCGATGCCGGCGGTCTCGGGGAAGCGGATCTTGGCGTAGGCTTTGGGGAATTCCTTCTGCAGGAAGGCGATGACTTTTTTGGCGTCATCGGAGCCGGCGGCCCATTCGATGCCGGCGTAGATGTCCTCGGTGTTCTCGCGGAAGATCACCATGTTGACCTTCTCCGGGGTCTTCACGGGCGAGGGCACGCCGGCGAAGTATTGCACCGGGCGGAGGCAGACGTAGAGGTCGAGGAGCTGGCGGAGGGCGACGTTGAGCGAGCGGATGCCGCCGCCGACGGGCGTGGTGAGCGGGCCCTTGATGCCCACGAGGAAGGTGCGGAAGGCTTCGACGGTGTCATCGGGGAGCCAGGCCTTGGCGTCGCCCTCGGGGGTGCCGGTCTTGAATTTGTTGAAGGCTTTTTCGCCGGCGTAGACTTCCATCCAGGCGATTTTCTTTTTGCCGCCGTAGGCTTTCTGGACGGCGGCGTCAAAGACGCGGACGGAGGCGCGCCAGATGTCGCGGCCGGTGCCGTCGCCTTCGATGAAGGGGAGGATGGGGTTGTCGGGGACGTTGAGTTTGTTTTGCGCGCCCATGGTGATGGGCTGGCCGTTGGCGGGGACGGAGACGGTTTTGAAGGTGGGGGTGGCCATGGTGGGTCCTCGTTTCGTGTTTTCGCCGGAGGCCGCGGGCGCGCGGCCGAGCGAGGTAGGGTAAGGGAAGATGGGGGGCGGTTCAATGTTGCGGGGCGGGGGATGGGGCGGGTTGGACAGGTGGCCAAGTTGTTTGGACAGGTGACCATTTTGCGATTGTTGTAAGTGGTTGTGGGTTTTGGGGTTGGCGGAGAGGGCCAGAGGTGGCCAAATGTTTTTGCTGCGTGTGGGGGGTGGGGCAAGGTGCGCATGGGGGGTGGCAAGGTGCTCATTTTTCTTCTTTTGTGTATTAGCGGTAGATTGTGTGTGTTGGAGGGGTTGTGTGCGGAGGGCGGGCAAGGTGCGCAGGTGCGCATGGTTTTTCTGCTGGCGCGGGGACCGGGAGACGGGGACACCAAGGCACGAAGGCTCCAAGGCACCAAGATGGGCGGGAGGACCGGGACGACTGGGAGGGAGGAGGACGACGGATGGATTTTCCACAAATGAACACAAATGATCACAAATGGGTTGGGGCATGGCGCGGGATCCTCCTATCTATGGGAGTCGCGCCCAGTTTGTGCGCACACCAACGGGTTTGGAATTTTGTAAGTGGTTTGGGGGCGGTGGGTTGGGGGGATTATTTTGGGGTTACTTCAAACCTTTTTGCTGCCAAGTTGTGCGCGCTCGTGGAGGCGGCGGGGGTTTGGGATGAGCGGTGTATCCGGCGTTAAGGGGCGGTAGGTGGGGCTAAGTTGGTCGGTTTGGGGAGAGGGAGGAGGAGGGTGGTGTTTTGGGTGATGGTGCGGGCTTGCTGGTTATAGAGGGACCAAAGAGTCATGCGGGTGTGATCGGGGGTCCAGCCGGCGTCGAGAGGGGCGGTGAAGGTTCGCCAGGCGATCCAGCGTTCGAGGCTGTAGGTGGAGAGCGGGCGTTTTTTGCGGAGGCGGGTGAGGGCGGAGGTGAAGAGGTCTTCGGTTTCCGGGGGGATGATGAGGAGCAGGCCGGCGCGGGGGCGGAGGTTGGCGCAGGTGTACAGTGCGTGATCATTCAGGGTGGGGAGGTAGATGCAGCGGAGGTCGATGTATCGCCAGTGGCAGGGGGAGGTTTGGCGGAGCCGGGCGGCTGGGGTTTTGCGGCCCCAGTAGGTGAGGACCGCGAGTTGGAGGGAGGCGTGGGTGAGGGCGCGGCCGAAGTGGGCGCGGGCGGTGAGGGTTTCGAGTTGGTTCCACAAATGGAGGGTGATTTTTGCGGCGTGGCAGGTTAACCAATCATGGGGAAGATCGAGCATGAAGCGTGCTCCTGATTTGGAAGCATGGTAAAGCGCTTCGATCATGGGAGCAATGCGGAAGTCGATATATTCGGCGGAGTATGGGGCGGTGTGTGCGGCGTTGCGGGAGGTTCGTGCGCGGGCGGGGTTGACGCAGCGGGGGCTGGCGGCGCGGTTGAAGGTTTCGCCGAGCTGGGTGGCGAAGGTGGAGATGGGGGAGCGGCGGGTGGATGTGGTGGAGTTTGTGCGGGTGGTGCGGGCGTGCGGGGGGGAGGTGGGGGCGGTGTTTGGGGGGGTGGCGCGGGCGGTGGGCGGGAAGAAGGGAGGGAGGTAGGTGGCCACGAGCGAGGAGATGCAGCGGAAGTTGCTGGCGGCGTTCCGGATGCCGGCGGTGCAGACGATGATGTCGCGGAAGTCGAGCATTACGAATGCGTTTGTGAATGCGGTGGTGCCGGTGCATGTACCGACCCATGAGGAGATCGACGAGGCGCTGCGGATCCTGGAACAGGATGTTGATGATGTACGTTGCGTTTACTGCGGGGATCGATCGAGCGAGTGGGATCATTTGCGGCCGCTGGTGATGGGGCGCCGGCCGACGGGGTATGTGTCGGAGATTGGGAACCTGGTGCCGGCGTGCGGGAAGTGCAATCAGAGCAAGGGAAACAAGCATTGGCGGGAGTGGATGTTGAGCAACGCGAAGCTGTCGCCGACGGGACGCGGGTTGGCGGGGGTGGAGCGGCGGATGGCTTTGTTGGAGACGTACGAGCGGTGGCAGCCGCCGGTGAAGATTGATTTTGAGGGGATTGTGGGGAAGGAGGAGTGGGAGCAGTATTGGGCGATGTGTGAGGGGGTGATTGAGGAGATGCGGAAGTGTCAGGAGGTGGCGGATGGGTTGCGGGTGAAGGTGGTGGCGGCGGTGCGGGGGCGCGGTGGCGCGGGGTGAGGGGTGAGGGGGTGTCCGGAGTTCACGCTTTCGCGTGGTCTTTCCCCTCCCCCCCCACGACGGCACGCTAAAGCGTGAACTCTGGACAGCTTTTTCTTAATCGTCCCAGCCGGTGCCGTAGTTGTGGATGGGGTATTGGTGCCAGAGTTGTTCGGCGGTGGGTTTACCGACGGTGTTGAGGAAGGCGTGGGCACTGGTCCAGGGCCAATCTTGCCAGCGTTCGACATAGTGGTGCTTGACGGGGTTGTGGTGGACGTAGTTGATGCTGGCCCAGAGGTGGGCGTGGGAGCGGATTTCGCGCTCGAGGGCGTTGCACCAGACTTTTCGACCAAGGGATTGCTCGTCGAGGTTCCACTGGTAGCTGGTGCGGCCGTGTGTTTGGGCGAGGGATTTGAGCAGCTTTTCAATGGCAGTGGTTTGGAGGACGAGATGATAGTGGTTTGGCAGCACGCACCAGGCGTAGAGTTTGTCGGCCATTTCCAGGATGAGGTTGGTGAGGAAGGTGGAGAACTCGTCGAGGCGGTCTGCGGAGTGCGCGAGGAACGGGGCGTGTTCGTAGCAAGCGGCGGTGATGATGTAGCTGTGCTGGCCTTCGGGGAAGCGGTGGGGTGGGGAGTGCCAGGGGCGGGATTTTAATTGGCGGTCGACGAGGGTTTTGGCGCGTTGTTCCGGGGTCATTTTGCGCCAGTCGTACATGGCGGCTCCGTGGAGGGGTGACGGCACGCTGAAGCGTGAACTCCGGACAGTCTTCTCAGTCCCCGACGGGGAAGCCGAGTTTGCCGAGGCGGTCGCGGGCGGAGTTGTTGGCGGTGGGGTCGTCGGAGTGGGCGGCTTTGCGGTACCAGGCGAGGGCCTGGTTGACGTCTTTTTCGACGCCGCGGCCGGTTTCGAAGAGGATGCCGAGGTTGAACATGGCCATGCCGTTGTTGAGGTTGGCGGCTTTCTGGAACCACTTGAAGGCTTCGGCGTGGTCGAGGGGGACGCCTTTGCCGTTGTCGTAGAGGGCGCCGACGTTGCACATGGCGGGGGCGAAGCCGGCGTCGGCGGCTTTTTTGTACCAGGCGAGGGCCTGGGCGGGGTCGCTCTTGTAGCCGGGGGTGTCATAGAGGTTGCCGATGGCGTTCATGGCGGCGGCATTTTTTCCGTCGGCGGCTTTTTTGTACCAGGTCATGGCCTGGTCGTAGTCGATGGCGACGCCCTTGCCTTTGTCGTAGAGGGCGCCGATGTAGAACATGGCGGTGGTGTTGCCGGCGGCGGCGGCCTTGTCGTACCAGGATTTGGCGTCGCTGTAGTTGCGCTCGACGCCGATGCCGTTCTCGTAGAAGACGCCGAGGTTGACCATGGCGGGCGGGTATTTGAGTTCGGCGGCCTTGCGGTAGAGGGAGGCGGCTTTTTCGACGTCTTTGTCGACGCCGCGGCCTTTTTCGTAGAGGGCGGCGAGGAAGGTGAGGGAGCGGGGGTCGCTGAGGTCGGCGCCTTGTTTGTACCAGCGGGCGGCCTTGGCAAGGTCTTTTTCGCCGGCGTCGCCGGTTTCATAGAGGAGGCCGACCTGGGCCATGGCGGGGGCGTAGCCGAGGTTGGCGGCCTGGGAGTACCACTTGAGGGCCTCGGCGTAATCGCCTTTGCCGAGGGCTTCGTTGGCCTTGGAGACGGCGAGGGAGGTATCGGCGGTGGTTTGCTGTCCGGCGGTGCGGGCGTCTTCGAGGAGGCGGAGGGCTTCCTCGATTTTGGCGGCGGCGGAATCGTACTGGGCGGCGGCGGTTTTGTAGGAGTCGCCATTGGTTTCGGAGAGGATGATCTGGCTGGGGAGCTGGGCGTGGGCTTCGTCGACGAGGGCCTTGGGGCGTTTGAGATCGAAGGTGGCGGTGTGGGAGGCGACTTCCCACTTGTCGTTGACGGTCTGGTAGCGGGCGCGGGCCTGGTCGAAGGCGGTGTGGAGTTTGTCGATGGTGAGGGCGGCGTCTTCTTCCTGGCGGGCGGCGTCGATGGCCTGCTTGAGCTTGTCGGCGGCGGCGTGGAAGGCGATGGCGGCGTTGCGGATGGCGGCGGGGTCGGTGGGGGCGGCGGCATCGGGGGGCTGGACGGACTGGGCCATGGCGGTGGAGCGCGGGTGGGGGAAGCGGGGGTTGAGCTTGGCGGCGGTTTCGTCCCAGGTGGTTTTGGCGGACTGGTATTCGGATTTAGCGGTGTTGAAGGCATCGAGGGCGGTTTTTTCGGCGGACTGTCCGGCCGATTCCTCGGTGGTGGCGACGGCGAGGGCTTCGGTGAGTTTGTCGGCGGCCTTGGCGTAGGCGTCGGCGGCGGCGCGGACGGCGGCAGTGTCCTGGAGGGGGGCGGTCTGGTCGGGCAGGAGATCGCGGGCCTCACGGGCGATGTTGCGGGCCTTGGTCTGGTCGAACTTGGAGTTATTGACGAGGTTCTGCCACTTGGTGCGGATGTCCTGGTACTTGTTGCGGGCGGTTTCGAGGGCGGCCCGGGTGTCGGGATCGACGGAGGCGGGGAGTTTTCCGGAGGCGAGGGTGGTGGGGCCTTCCGTGTGCAATTTGCTGAGGACGGGGGGCAGGAATTTGTAGGCGGCGACGCAACCGGCGGCGAGGATGAGGAGTCCGACGACGGCGAGGGCGGCGTTGCGGACGGGGGTGGCGGGCTTAAGGCGCTGGGATTCGCGGATGACGCGCGGGAGGGGATCGTGCCAGCCGTTGGGGTTGAGGAGGAGGGTGATGAAGTGCATCCACTTGTCGCGTTTGGGGCCGAAGCGGTCCCAGCGGGCGGTGGGGATGAGGGGGACGAGGGGGTCGTAGTCGCGGTGTTCGATGAGGCGGTAGAGGATGAGGCCGAGGGCGTAGAGGTCGTTGGCGGAGTGGTCTTCGGCCTTGGGGGCGGGGTCGGCGAGTTTGTAGGGGGGCGTTTCGCCGGGGCAGGCGACGAGGACATCGGAGGGCTTGAGGTTTCCGTGGGCGCGGCGGTGGCGTTCGAAGAGTTCCTGGAGTCCCTGGAGGATGGCCTGGACGAGGGCGTAGAGATCCTTGGCGGGGAGGGCGAGGCGGTTGTCGATGTAATCCTGGAGGGAGGGGCCGCACTTTTTCATGACGAAGGCGGTGTTGACGGGGTCTTCGGAAAGGTGGTAGACGTGGACCCAGGCCTTGGCGCCGACGTCGGAGAGGTCTTTGTGGAGCTTGGCGGCGGCGAGGAATTTGTCGCGTTCGGCGGTGATGCGTTCCTGGTCCTGAACGACATCGCGGGGGACGGAGAAGGTTTTGATGATGACGTCGACGGCCTGGCCGGGACGGGTTTCCTTGGCGGCGAGGAGAGCGGTCCAGGGATTGGTGCGCAGGTTGGAGATGTCGGAGAAGGTGGTGCCGTCCGAGCGCCAGGCGTCGGGAGCATTCCATGTGGATTCCATAGGGTGCCTTTGGGGATGCTTGGGGGTGAAGACTCGGCGCGTCAGTAACATGGGGAATATACCCGGGTTGGGAGCGGGATTAAAGGGGGGCCTGCGCGGGGGCGGCGACGGGGAATACGCGAGAAATGGGGAGGGAAACCGCGGCGGGGAGGGTGGGTGTGGGAGGGCGCAGGGAATGCGCGGGGCCGCGGCGTTGCGAAGGCCGGGCTTTTGGGGGGGGCGGATGGAAGAAAACGAGGGAGGGGACAGGGTTTTGGGGAGAGGGGTTGTGGTCGCCTG
>JBEHXY010000224.1:0-6648 GCA_048498455.1 Planctomycetota bacterium
GCCGGTGCAGATCACGCGGATCGTGGACCAGGAGCCGCGGTTCCTGCAGTTTGTCGAGGCCAGCGGGCTGGTGCCGGGGACGGGGTTGGAGGTGGTGGCGCGGGACACGCAGGCGGACGCGGTCAGTTTGCGTCGACCGGGGGGGTCGGTGCAGACATTGAGCACGGCGGCGGCGCGCAAGTTTCTGGTGCGGGCAGCGCAGCGTACGGAGGGGCCGGCGCCGACGAGCGCGGGGGGTATGGCGGCCGAAGAAACGCCGGCGCATCACCTCTAAAGAGATTGGCTGCAGGCCGGCGGGGAGAGCGTCCGATAAGTCTGTGTTTGGCCGCATGGGGTCTTGCCGGTTGAGAGCACCACCCATGGTGTGGTATCGTCTGAGGCAATCCACGGATGGTAGACCCCGGCCCGGGCACTGTGCCCCTCGCGCAACAGTTGCGCTGCCATCCGCAGACAGGGAGGTCCCCGCTTGAAACTCGCCCGCCTGGAACTCTCCGGGTTTAAATCTTTCGCTGATTACACCGAGTTCGTTTTCGACGACGGCATCACGTCGATCGTCGGTCCCAACGGCTGCGGCAAGTCGAACGTCGTCGATGCGGTCAAGTGGGTGCTGGGCGAAATGTCCGCCAAGAGCCTGCGCGGCGACGCCATGCTCGACGTCATCTTCAACGGCTCGGGCACGCGCAAGCCCATGGGGATGGCGGAGGTGTCGCTGACGTTCACCAACGAGGACCGCCGCCTGCCGCTGGACGCCGACACGGTGAAGATCACCCGCCGGCTGTACCGCGACGCCACCAGCGAATACCTGATCAACAACCAGATGTCGCGGCTGAAGGACATCCGCGAATTGTTCCTCGACACCGGCGTGGGGGTGGACGCCTATTCGCTGATCGAGCAGGGGCGGGTGTCGGCGCTGCTGGAATCGAACTCGCACGACCGCCGGGAAATCTTCGAAGAAGCGGCGGGCATCTCGCGCTTCAAGCAGCGCAAGAAGGAAGCCCTTCGCAAGCTGGAAAAGACCGACCAGAACCTGGCGCAGTCGCAACTGGTGCTGGAGGAAGTGGAGAAGCAGCTGCGCAGCGTGAAGGTGCAGGCGGGCCGGGCGCGCAATTACCAGGAATATGCGGCGCGGCTCAAGGAGCTGCGGTCGGCCTACGTGATGCAGGAGTATGACGGCCTGCACAAGAAAATGTCGGCGATCAACGAGCAGCTCAACGATGTGGTCGATGCCCTGCACGGGGTGCGGCGGCAGGTGGAGGAGAAGCGCACGCGGCAGGCGGAACTGCAGATCGAGCTGGAGAGCGCCCAGGATGCCGCCCGCAAGGCCGAGCGCGAATTGCTGGCCGCCCAGAACGAGCAGGCCGCGACCACGCAGCGCGCCGATTTCGCCCGCCAGCAGATCGTGCAGCTCTCGGAGCAGCGGGAGCTGGTGAGCGCGCGGCATGCGGAGGTGGGCGAGCGGCTGGAAGCCCGCAGCGCCGACGCCCGGCGGCACGAAGAACAACTCGCGGCGATTGACGCGCAGCTGCGCACGCACGAAGCGGCGGTGGCCGCGGCCGTGCAGCAGCAGGAGGCGGCCGCCAAGGCGATCGCCGGTTTGAACCGCAGCGTCGACGAGCAGAAGGCCAAGGCCATCGACCTGATGCGGCAGATCGCCCGGCTGCACAACGACATCAACGGGCTGAAGATCACGCAGGAAAACCTGGCCAACCAGAAGGGGCGGCTGGAGGCGCGCAAGGGGCAGATCGACGCGCAGGTGGCGGAGCTCAAGGCGCGGGTCGCGGAGCTCGAAGGGCAGAAGGCGGAGCTGACGGAGCAGTCGGCGACGCTGCAGGAAGCGGCCAATGCCGTGCGCGGCGAGCAGCAGGCCAACAACCAGAAGATGGCGGCCACGTCGCAGGAACTGGCGCGGCAGCGCGAGCATCGCTCGGGCCTGAAGAGCCGGCAGAACGTGCTCAACGATCTGCAGTCGAAGCGCGAGGGCGTGAGCCAGGTCGTGCGCGACCTGCTCAAGCAGCGCGACGCCGGCAAGGGGTTCGGCTACGTCAAAGGGATCGTGGCGGACGCCATCAGCACGGATCTGGAACATGCCCCGATGATCGAAGCGGCGCTGGGGGATCTGCAGAACGCGGTGATCGTTTCCGATTCCGCTGCACTGGCGGCCGACAGCGCCCTGTGGCAGAAGCTGGGCGGGCGGGTGACGGCGCTGCCGGCGGACCGCATGCTCGCCTACCAGGATGGTTATGACTGGTCGCGGCACTCCACGGCGGCCACACCGGCGATCGACTTTGTGACGCCGGCGCCGGAGGCCGCGCTGCTGGTGCACCAGCTGCTCGGCCGGACGGTGATCGTCGAGACGCTGGCCGACGCACTCGCCCTCGCCGGCGAAGGGCCGCGGGAGTATCGCTTCGTCACCAGGGCCGGCGAAGTGGTGGAGACGGCGGCGGCGAACCGGGCGCTGACGCTGGGCGACATGTCCAAGCGCGGCGGCATGATCAGCCGGCGTGCGGAAGTGGCGAAGCTGGAACAGGAACTGGCCGAGGTGGAGACGAAGGTCAACGAGCTCACCGCCTCGATCGCCGCCTGCGACCAGACCTCGCGGGCGCTGGATGCGAAGCAGCAGGAGCTTCGGCAGCAGATTTACCAGACGGATTCGCGCAAGGCCGAAGTGAACGCCCAGTTGCAGCAGACCGCGGCGCAGTTGCAGCGGACGACGGCGGAAGCCCCGCTGATCGCCGGCGAAATCGAGAGCCTGGAGCGGCAGATCGCCACCGCCGCCGAGCGCCAGGCCGAGGCCGAGGAAAAGGCCGGCAAGCTGGAGCAGGACCAGAAGGCCGTCGAAGCGGTGGTGCACGAACTGGGCAGCCAGTTGATCGTGCGGCAGCACGAAGTGAGCGAGCTGGCGGAGGCGGCGACCAACGCCCGCATCGCCATGGGGCAGGTGCAGGAGCAGCGCTCCGGGACCTCGCGCGAACTGGCGACGGCGCGGCAGGCGGTGAACCAGCTGCAGATGGAATTGCAGCGGCTGGCGGGCGAGGCCGAGACGGTGGCGTCGCGCATCGCCGACGCCGAGGAAGCCGTGGCGGGGGCGGAATCGAAACTGGAATCGCTGGCCGGAAAGGTCGGCGAGTTCGAGGCGGCGCTGGCGGAATCCACCGAGCGGGTGCAGACGATTCGCGCGGAGTTCTCCGCGGTGAGCAGCGGGCTCGATGCGCTGCAGTCGCAGATCGAGACCCACGCCCGGCGCGAGCACGAGCTGTCGCTCTCGAAAAACGAGATGTCGGTGCGCATCGAAACGCTCATCGAGCACACGATGGACGAGCTGCAGATCAACCTGCACGAGGCGTACGCCGGCTATCAGCCGCAGGCGATGGATTGGGATGCCGTGGCCGCGGAAATTTCCGAGCTCAAGGGCAAGATCGCCCGCCTGGGCAACGTGAACCTGGACGCGATCCTGGAGCAGTCGCAACTCGAAGAGCGGCAGTCGTCGCTCACGGGGGCCCTGGCCGACATTCATGACGCCAAGCGGCAGCTCGAAGAGCTGATCACGAAGATCAACGACGATTCCCGGGTGCGCTTCGCGGAATCGTTCGCCGCCATCCGCACGGAGTTCCAGGAGATGTTCCGCAAGCTCTTCGGCGGCGGAAAGGCGGACCTGATCCTGGAGAATCCCGACGACATCCTGGAATCGGGCATCGAGATCATGGCCCGTCCGCCAGGCAAGGAGCCGCAGTCGATGTCGCTGCTTTCCGGCGGCGAAAAGACGATGACGGCGGTGGCGCTGGTGATGTCGATTTTCAAATCCAAGCCGTCGCCCTTCTGCATCCTGGACGAAGTGGACGCGGCGCTGGACGAAGCGAACACCACGCGCTTCGCGGGGATCATCCAGGACTTCCTGAAGTACTCGCAGTTCATCGTGATCACCCACAACAAGCGCACGATGTCGGTGGCGAGCACGCTCTACGGCGTCACCATGCAGGAGCAGGGGGTGTCCAAGCGCGTCGCGGTGAAGTTCGACGGCAAGGGCACGGCGGTGGTGCCCGCTCCCGGCGCGCCGCGTCAGCACGAGCACGCCGCGGCGTGATCGTCGCCCCGCACCGGGCGCCCGATCCTGCGGGGCAACCGGCCAGTCAATCTCTTGATGCAATGGAAACGGCTCCGCCGCGCATGCGCGTCTGCGGAGCATGGTCCTGCGCAGCAGTCGCTGCGGAAGGTGTCGCTGCGGAAGCCGTCCCTGTTACTTTTTGCGGAACCGGGCCGCCAGCGCCGCGGCGCTCAAGCCCACCAGGCAGAGGCTGGAGGGTTCGGGGACGCCGGGGCCTCCCCCACTCCCGCCGCCTCCCCCGCCGCCGCCCCCGCCACCACCATCGCCAGCGCCCACAAGTGTGAGGCTCACGCCATCGATGACGGGGCCGGTGTAGAGGTGCGAGCCGACGGCATTGCCCGGAGCCATGGACGCGAAGGTGATCGCGGTCAAGCTGGTGGTCGCGGTGAAGAAGAAGGATTCCTGGACGTACTGCATGTTGCCCTTGCTGCGGGTGCCGGCAAAGCCGGGGTAATCGACCTGGGCGAGGAGCACGTGGCCGGCGGACTGGACGCTGGCGCGCAGGTTCTTGATGGCGGTGAGTTCACCGGTCAGGTTTTCCGGGTTGATGCCGAGGTCAAAGGTGAGGCGGTAGGTGGAGCGGACGGTGGTGTTGACGACCTGGGTGATCGACCCGACGCCGGGCGTGCCGGTGAGATCGACGCTCCAGTTGCCCTGGCCGGGTTGCCAGTAACCGGCGGGGACGAGATCGACGCTGTTGCCGGCGACGGTCCAGCCGCCAAGCGCGGTGCTGCCGGGATGCAGGGTGACGAATCCGTAAGCGTTGAGCGGGTTGGTGCTGAGATCGACCTGCTCGAAGCCGCCGTTGGCGACGAGGACGGGAATGGCCTTGGCGACCGGAGCTGCTCCGATCAGGGCCAGCAAGGCGCCGGCAGCCAGGGAAGACGTACGCATGATCGCTCCTTTGTGTCCGCGACGGCGTTTCATGGCCGTCGATCTCTGGCACCTGCGCATCGCAGTCTGCCGCGGTGCGGGTGGAATTCGTCGCTAAAGAATGGCTGAGTCACTAGATGATTGCCTCCAGAATGCCGCCACGCAAGCGGATTCCGGCGAGTTTGCTCAGCTATTGAAAGATTTCCATTATTCGGACCTGCTCTCCACTCCGCGATGTCCGGTAAGGCATCCCGCACGCGCGGGAATTGCCTGTCGGCGACGCGGGCCCGCGGTCGCTGCTGACCGCATCGGCCACGATGCATTTTCTGCGCCACGCCGGGAACCTTGGACAATCGGCAGAGAGTATCGACCGATTCCCGCCATCGGCAGCAGAGAATGGCGCCGCCGGGTCGGCCGTGACGCGCGGTCCGGCTGCGCGCGTGGGCGCCATGCCTCGCGCGGGCGAACGGCCTGCAAAAAAGGAGGCTCCCCGCCGTGCGCTGGCACAACGGGGAGCTTGGAGAGAAAACACCGTAAAACTCGTGGCGCTCGGACGGATCGCCTTGCCTCCGTCGGTGCATCTGCGGAATGCCGCGGGCGGGCCGCCCGGGCAGGATGTGCTTATGCCTTGCGGCGTCGCCGCCCCAGTGCCGCGGCCCCGAGGCCCAGCAGGGTGAGGCTCGCCGGTTCCGGCACGGGCGGCGGCAGAGGCCCGCTGGAAAAGGGAACCAGGTTCACGTTGTCGATCACCGGCCCGGTGTAGATACGGGTAGGGTCCGCGCCCGCGGGGGCCAGTGCGGCCAAATTGATCGCCGTAAAGCTCGTGGTCGCCGTGAAGAAGAAGGACTCCGTGACATACTGCATGTTGCTCTTGGTGCGGGTGGCGACGACGCCGGGATAATCGACCTGGGCGATCACCGCGCTGGTGGAGGATTGCACCGAGGCCCGCAGTTTTTTGACCAGCGCGGATTCGTTGGTCAGGTTCTCCGGGTTGACCGCGAGGTCGAAGGACAGTTGGTACGTGGTGCCGATCGAGGTGGAGATCACCTGGGTCACGCCGCCGACGCCCGGCGTGCCGGTGAGGTCGACGCTCCAGTTGCCGGCAGAGGCCTGCCAGTAGGTGACGGGCACGGCATCCACGGTGTTGCCGGTGATGGTCCATCCGGCGAGCGAGGTGCTGCCCGGGTGCAGGGTGACGAAGCCGTAGGGGTTGATCGGGGTGGCCGCGAGGTTGAGTTGTTCAAAGCTGCCGTTGGTGATGAGGTTGGTGCCGAAGACCGGGGCTGCCCCGATCACTGCCAGCATGACGCTGGCGGCCGCAATGGCCGTACGCATGGTCTCTCCTTTTCTCTCCAGCGACGGCGTCTCTCATCACCGTCGGCCTGGGCGTCCTTCGCTTCGCATACCCGCTGGAGCAGCGAAGTTTTCCGTTGGGGAGAAGGTCGTCGAGGCGACAGAAACATGCCTCCGAAAGACGGCTGAGCAAGGAATCTCCCGCGACTTTAGGGAGATATCGAAAGATTTCCATTATTGAGACGTAACGATCGAATCGCGTCCGAAAAGAGCTGCCGCGCGGGGCTGGAGGCGCGTGCGGCGGCGCGGGCGCGCGTTATCGACACCGCCGCTCGCGCAGCAAAAAAGAAAGGAGCCCCGGATGGGGCTCCTTGGTCGCT
>JBEHXY010000225.1:0-6575 GCA_048498455.1 Planctomycetota bacterium
GTCCTTCGCCGCCGGCGAAAACAGCCACCCCTTCCCGTCCGGCTTCATGATGAACGGATCCGCCCCGCTGATCGCTTCCATCCCCTTCGCCCCCTCCGCCGGCCGGTAGCTCGGCGCTTTGCCCGGCTCAAAGTCCGGCTCGTCCACCCCCACCCACTTCTTCTGCCCCTCATCCCACCAGACATACTTCTTCCGTTCCGACCACGGCTTGCCTTCCGGATCCGCCGACGCCCGGTTGTACATCATCCGCCGGTTGTGCGGCCACGCATATGCCCAGTTCGGATGCGTGTAATTATCCGCCGACGTCGTCCGCTCCCGCGCCCGGTTCCGGTCATGCTCCGGGAAAATCCCCGAATAGATCCAGCACCCGCAGCTCGTGGTCCCGTCGTCCTTGCACGCCGAAAAACCGCTCAGCAGCTTCTGCTTCCCCGTCTTGGGATCCTTCTGCGTCAGGTCGTACCCGTTGATCTCCTTCATCACCTTGTTCGCGTCCGGCTCGCCATGAATCCGCGAAACTCGCCCGTCCGGCAGCCGCGGCTCCTCGTCATAGTCGTAATCCCACGTCAGGTTCTTGATTGCCTCGTCCTTCGGATCCTGCGACGTCGCATACAGCCGCTTCAACCGCTTCCCCAGGTTGTACACAAACCACAGATCGCTCCGGGAATCCTCCAGCGGATCGATCGCCTTGTCGTGCCACTGGATCAGCCGCTGCGTGTTCGTGAAGCTCCCCTCCTTCTCCGCGATCCCCGCCGCGGGCATCAGGAACACCTCTGTCTCGATCGACTCTGTCGGCGGCGCCTTCGGATCGTTCTTCCAGAACGTCGCCGTCTCCGTCTCAAACCAGTCCGCCACCACCAGCCATTTCAACTTCCGCAGCCCCGCCCGGTGCAGCCCCGCGTTGGGTCCCCCCTGCGCCGGGTTCTGCCCAAACACAAAATACCCCTCCACCTTCCCCTCGTTCATCTGCTTGAAAAACGGCAGCTGCGAGTAATCCCCATCCAGCCGCGGCAGCCAGTCAAAATGAAAATCATTCGCCGCCGTCGCCGCATCCCCGTACCACGCCTTCAGCAGCGACACCACGAACTTCTTGTAGTTCGCCCAGTACCCCGTCGGAAATCCCTCGTAATTCACATACCCGTCCAGCGTCTCGTGCGACTTCTCCGCCGTCGGCTGCGTCAGGTATCCCGGCAGCAGATCGTACAGCGTCGGAATATCCGTCGACCCCTGGATCGAACAGTGCCCGCGCATCGCCATGATGCCCCCGCCCGGACGCCCCATGTTCCCCAGCAGCAACTGGATGATCCCCGCCGCCCGGATGATCTGCACCCCGGTCGTATGCTGCGTCCACCCCACCGCGTACACGATGCTGCTCGTCCGCTCCCGCCCCGAATTCTGCGCCAACTGCTTCGCCACCGCCTCCACCTGCCCCGGCGTGCACCCGCAAATGTCCGCCACCATCTCCGGCGTGTACCGCGAAAAATGCTTCTTCAAAAGCTGCAACACGCACCGCGGATGCTGCAGCGTCTCGTCTCGCGGCGGATCGCCCCCAGGCGCATCCGTCGCCCCCGCACGCTTGCTCCCGTGATGGCTCGCCCCGCCCATCAGCCCCGGCCCGTGAACCCCGTGACCGCTGCCCTCCGACACCCGCTCCCCGCCGCCTGTCCCCGGACCGCCCGGCCCCTGGTCCGGCGGCTCGCTCGCCCCCTCCACCGGCTTCTTTGAGGCCGTCGTGCCTTCATACGCCCAATGCCCCTTCGCCGCCTCATACTCCCGCCCCTTCTCCTGGTACCCGCTGAAAATCCCCTCCAGGTCCTCCGTGTCCTCAAATCCCTCCGCCACGATCGTCGACGCGTTCGTGTACGCCAGCACATATTCCTTGAACCACAGATCGTTCTGCAGCAGGTAATGAATGATCCCCCCCAGGAACGCAATGTCCGACCCCGCCCGGATCTGCACGTACACATCCGCGCACGCCGATGTCCGGCTGAACCGCGGATCCACATGGATGATCGTCCCGCCCTTCTCCCGCGCCTTCATCGGCCAGCGGAACCCCACCGGGTGGGCCTCCGCCATGTTCGATCCCATGATCAGGACGCAGTCACTGTTCGCCAGGTCCTGCTGAAAACTGGTGGCCGCGCCGCGGCCGAAAGAGGCGCCCAGACCGGGCACCGACGCGGAGTGTCATATTCGGGCCTGGTTTTCAATCGACAATATCTGCAGCCCCCCGCTGAACAGCTTCTTCATCAGGTAATTTTCTTCGTTGTCCAGCGTCGCCCCGCCCAGGCTCCCCATATTCGTCACCGCATTGAACCGCAGCCCCTTCTCCGTCGTCGCCTGGTACCCCCGCTCCCGCGTGTCCTTCACCAGGTACGCGATCCGGTCCAGTGCCCAGTCCAGCGTCACCTCTTCCCACTCCGTCGACCGCGGACGCCGGTGCAAAACGTGCTTCACCCGGTGCGGGTTGTTCTGCAATTGAAAAATGTTCGCCCCCTTCGGGCACAACGTCCCCTCGTTGATCGGCGACGCCGGGTTCCCCTCGATGTCGATCACCACCCCCTGCTTGGTGAAGATGTTCGTCGAACAGCCAACCGCGCAATAGGGACACACCGAGTGCGTCAGCGTTGCGCCCCGCAGCCGCGAGTGTTTCTCCAGCGTCTGACCGCTGAAAGGCTGCTTCCCGCGCCGAATCCCCTCCCCGTCGCCCAGCACCGGTAACCGCACCATCCGGACCTCCTGCGTTGCTTTGTCCCCTGACTCTCGCGCAACAAATGCCATGCCTCCCCTCCACAATCACCCCGCTCCGGTTACCATCAGCATAGCCACCTCCCCCGGAGCCCGCCCATGAAAACCCGCCTCCACCTCCCCGTCCTCCTCGCCCTCCTTGGCTCCGCTGCCGGCGCCTTCGCCGCCGGCGAAGATGCCTTCTACAAACTCGGCCCCGATTCCCTCCCCCAGGATAACGTGCCCCACGGAAAACTCGTCGGACCCGCCACCCTCCCCTCCACCGTCTTCCCCGGCACCAGCCACACCTACTGGGTCTACGTCCCCGCCCAATATGACCGCGCCAAACCCGCCGCCCTCATGATCTTCAACGACGGCCAGGCCATGATCGCCCCCAACGGCGATGTCCGCGTCCCCAACGTCATCGACAACCTCACCCACCGCCGCGAAATCCCCGTCATGATCACCATCTTCATCAACCCCGGCCACACCCCCGAACAGCCCGAGCCCACCCCCGCCGATTGGGGCGATCGCACCACCAACCGTCCCACCGAATACAACGTCCCCGACGACAAGTATTCCCAGGTCATCATCAACGAACTCCTCCCCGTCATCACCAGGGAATACAACATCTCCCCCGACCCCGAGCAGCACGCCATCGCCGGTGCCAGCTCCGGCGCCATCGCCGCCTTCACCGTCGCCTGGGAACGCCCAGACCAGTTCCGCAAAGTCATCAGCATCGTCGGCAGCTTCGTCAATCTCCGCGGCGGCCACGTCTATCCCGAAAAAGTCGCCGCCGCTGAAAAGAAACCCATTCGCGCCTTCTTCCAGGATGGCCGCAACGACAACCGCGGCGTCGGCCGCGACGGCAGCTACGACCCCACCCGCGACTGGTTCCTCCAGAACAACCGCCTCGTCGATGCCCTCACCAGGAAAGGCTACGACGTCAACCACGTCTGGGGCATCGGCCTTCACGGCCAGAAGCAGGGCGGCGCCATCCTCCCCGAGATGATGCGCTGGCTCTGGCGCGATCACCCCCTCTCCACCGATCCCAAAGACACCCTTGAACGCACCTTCAATGGCCCCGCCACCCAGCCCGCGCCGCCCCGGTAACCCCTACTTCTCCTGCGCCAGCGCGATGCTCCCCACGCTTGCCTCCACCGCCGCCCGATACTTCTCCCACTGGCTCTCCAAAGCCGCGAACGTGATCACGTAAATCCGGTTGTCCTTGGTCACCATGTACTGCCGCGCCCGCAGCTTCAGCGGCCCCAGCGTGAACGTCCCGCCAAACATCACCCCCTCCGCTCCCCCAATCGTCGTCGCCGTCGGCCCCTCCACCGATTTGTAATTCGAAAAATTCCGGTCATTCGCCAGCCGCGTCTGCTGGGCCGCCGCATCGATCTTGTTGCCCGCATCGATGGACACCGCCATCACCGTCTGATACTCCCCCGTGTCATCCTTGTCCCGCGCCGGCGCCCGCGCCACCAGCACCGTCCGCGGCCCCGCTCCCGTGTGGTCTGTCGCCGGATCCGCCGTCCAGCCCGATGGCAACCGCACCGAGACCCCGCCCCGCACCGTCGGCTGTGCCGCCAGATCCCCCTCCGCCCCGCGCGCCGCTCCCGCCCACGCAAACAGCACCACAACCATCGACACCGCGCGACGCATCCCGCACCTGAAAAAAAGTCGGTCTCAACCAGGATTATCGGCCGCTGACGCCAGCACCGCCAGCAATCCCGCCCCTCCCCATCCAGACACCCCCGCCGCCACCCCGTTGGGTCTTCCCTCCACCCGCCCTCCCGATTCGCTCGGCGCGTAAAAAAAGCCTCCACTTGAGTGCCGTGACGAGGTGAGGTTTCGAACCCTGAAAAACAGGGCGGGCCGGCCGAAGCGGCGTTTCGGGACTTCCACTCTTGGCCGCACACAACGCATCACGAGGATGGGCATGCAGGGAGGCTTGTCCGTCAGGCCGTCACTTGGGGCCCTTGTTGATGCTCATCGGTCCGAAGCCACATAGGACCTCGTTAGCACGAACACAGCAGAGGCTTGTTCATTCATATCGTTCGCGGGGGTTGAAAGCAACCTGCCACAAAGGAAAATGACCCCGAATTTTAGGCACGCACGTCCCCGGAATCCGCGCCCCATCCCCCGCTTTTCCCCCTTTTTTCTTGCAAAATCCTGCCCCCTTCCGCTCCGCAGAAGCGCCTCACACCGGCGCCGCCTCCGGCGTGGCGTCCACCACCTTCTTCAGCACCGTGTCCGTCGACAACCCCTCCGCCTGCCCTTCGAAATTCATGATCACCCGGTGCCGCAGCGCCGGCATCATCACCGCCCGCACATCCGCGAAACTCACGTTGTACCGCCCCTCCCGCAGCGCCAGCACCTTCGCCGCAAGAATGATCGATTGCGCTCCACGCGGCGACGCCCCGAAACGGATGAACTTCCGCGCAATCTCCGGCGCCTGCGGCGAATCCGGATGCGTCGCCAGCACCAGCCGGCCAATGTAATCCGTCACATGGCTCGCCACCGGCACCGCCCGCACCAGCTGCTTCATCGCCACGATCTGCTCCGCATTGATCACGTTCTTCGGCTCCGGCGTGATCGTCCCCGTCGTCCGGTCCAGGATCGTCAGCAAGTCCGGTAGCGACGGCGATTGCACCGAAATCTTGAACGCAAACCGGTCCAGCTGCGCTTCCGGCAGCGGATAGGTCCCCTCCATCTCAATCGGATTCTGCGTCGCCAGTACGAAAAACGGGTTCGGCATGATGTGCGTCTTCTTCGCCACCGACACCGACTGCTCCGCCATCGCCTCCAGCAGCGCCGACTGCGTCTTGGGCGTCGCCCGGTTGATCTCGTCCGCCAGGATCAGGTTCCCGAAAATCGGCCCCGGTTGAAACTGCCACGCCCGGTTCCCCCGGTCGTCCGTCGAGACAATCGACGTCCCGACAATGTCCGCAGGCATCAAGTCCGGCGTGAACTGAATACGCGAAAACTGCAGGTCCAGCACCTGCGACAGCGTCCGCACCAGCATCGTCTTGCCCAGCCCCGGCACCCCCTCCAGCAGCGCATGACCCCCGATCATCAAACACAAAATCGTCTGCCCCACCACCTCCTTGTGCCCCACGATCACCTTCCCCACCTCACTCTCAATCCCCTGGTACCGCTGCCGAAAATCCCCCACCTGCGCTTCGATATCCGTGGCCGATGAAGGGATCGATGTCGTGGTCATGTTCTCTCCAACTAGCGGCTGCGAAATCCCGGTGAATCGGAACCTCGTTGCTTCGCGGCCGGCGTGTGTGACGTTTCCATTGCCCCGCCGCACGTTTCATGTGAACCACGGAAATCACAACGACCCGCGATTCCTCAACCAGAAAATACACCGCGCACGGAAACCGATCGACCATCGCACGATGCACCGGCGGTCGCCGAAGCGCCAGCGGGAACTGTTCTGGCTGCTCCGCAATCCTCTGAAAACAGGAATCAAGTTCGTCCACAAGCTCGCCACCCAGCCCGGGCTTCTCCCCCTCATACCACTCCGCCGCTTGCAGAATGGCCGGCCAGATGTGTGGACGATATTCAATCTCCCGGCGGCTCACGTGCTGCGAAGCCTTGCGACAAAGCGCCGCTTCAGCCCCGACAGCCGCTTCTTCATCTCGGACTGGGAAATGCTCCCCTCCGGATTCATCCGGTAGTCCGCCACAAGTTTTCGCAGCGCTCGCTTCTCGGACTCCGCCAGCCGCACCGGTTCCTGATCGCGGGCAATGGACAGCTGAAGCTCATCCATCAGGTCCACACGGTCTTGCACCGGTAGCGCCAACAACGCTTTACGCACCATCGCCTTGGTCATACTCACCTCG
>JBEHXY010000226.1:0-6568 GCA_048498455.1 Planctomycetota bacterium
CGCACAAAATTGCCGCCGCCCACCACCACCGCCACCTGCACCCCCGACCGCGCCACCTGCACGATCTGTTCGCAGATGGTCGTCAGCTCCGCCGCCTCCAGCCCGAAGCCGCCCTCCCGGCAAAGTCCCTCGCCGGAAATCTTCAACAGAATGCGTTTAAAATGAGGGTCGGCCATGCGAAATTCAGCTCCTTTTGCGCGCGGCCCCCCTCCGCCGCGCGTGCGACGCATTGTAGCCGCAGCCGCGCAGGGTGTCGTGGCTGCCCAGCCGGATTCTTAACCGCCGGATTCCCCCCCTCCGCCGGCCGTCAAACGCTCAAAAAACGCCCGCACCGCCGCCCCCGGATCCGCCTGCCCGATCACCGCCCCGCACACCGCCACCGCCCGCACCCCCACCGCCGTCAGCTGCCCCACCTTCTCAACCGTGATCCCGCCGATCGCCACCGCCGGCAACGCCACCTCGCCCATCGCCGCCGCCGCGTACCCCGGACCCGCCAGCCGCGATTTCGCCTTCGTCGTGGTCGGAAACATCGGTCCGACCCCGATGTACGTTGCCCCCCCACCGGCCGCCGCCCGCGCCTGCTCCAGGTTCTCCGTCGATACGCCCACGATCATCTGAGCCCCCACCAGCCGCCGCACCGCCTCCACCGGCAAGTCCGTCTGCCCCACGTGCACCCCCTCCGCTCCGGCCAGCACCGCAACGTCCGGCCGATCGTTCAGAATCGCGACCGCCCCCGCCGCCCGGCACGTGCTCACCAACCACTCCGCCCGCCGCAGCAACTCCCCGCTCTCCAGTTCCTTCTCCCGCAACTGCACCGCCAGCGAGCCATCACCGGGTGCGGCCGCCAGAATCGCCTCCAACATCCGCTCCCACCCCCCCACCGCCGGATGACACAACCGCTCCGTCAGCAGCACATACAAACGCACCTTCGCGAATCGTTCGGCCGCCGCCGAAAACGTCTGCACCCGCGCCACCGCCTGTTCCAGCACGTACCCGCGATAGCGCAACTGCTCCACGCGCAACGCCGCCGCCGCATCGATTGTCTTGGCACATTCCTCGATGGACCGCAGCGCTTCCGACAACCGCTTCGCCGCCGCCGTCGCCACCGCCCCCAGCGTCGGCCGTGCAAACTCCGCTTCTGTCTTGATGGCCGTCCCCACATCGCCGGCGGTGTCGCGCGCCAGCATCGCATCCGCCATCGGGAGCGCCGCCAGAGCCGCCGCGAAGTCGTGCCGCAATGCCTTCAACTCCGCCGACAGCCGGGCGTCGTTGAGCGCGAAGCGGGTGACATCTTCCAGCACGCGCAGCGCTTCCCGCGCCCGGTTCGCGTTGGCGTCGAGAATGCGAAGAATGGACAGGTCCTGCATGCCAACGTTATACACCCCTTGCGGCGGATCGTCGCGGACATCCCACAAGGAGCACCCCATGGAAATCCTGCCCGGCATTCACCAGATCCCCATCAACTACAAAAACCGGCCTCTCAAACTCTACCTCCTCCTCGGCGACAGCATCAAAATGCTCATGGACATGGGCGAAAATTCCACCCCCGACGCCGACATCCTCCCCTACTTTCGCTCCATCAACTTCGACCCCGCCAGCCTCACCCACGTCATGGCCACCCACCCGGACATGGATCACACCGGCGGGATCCAGCGCATGAAGGAACTCGCGCCCAACGCCCGCTTCGTCTGCGGCACCCAGGACCGTCAGCAGATTGAAACCCCCGAAGGTCTCGCGGACATCCGCGCCCGGGCCCACTACCACTGGCATGGCCTGGGACCCGATGATGCCGCCCGAGAAAAATTCATCGAACGCGCCGGGGGCCACGGCAAACGCGTGGCCATCGATCAGACCTTCGACGGCGGCGAAAAGCTCCCCTTCGACGGCGTCCAGCAACTGGAAATCCTGCACCTCCCCGGCCATTCTCACGGCCATCTCGGCGTCTACCTGTCCTGGAAAAACGCCGTCATCATCGGCGACGCCGTCCACGGCACCGCGAACCGCTTTCTCGATGGCCGCGCCGCCTTCGCCTGCACCTACATGCACGTCGATGAATACCTCGGCAGCATCGAGCGCCTGCGCTCGATGAAGCTCGAACGGCTGTACTCCTGCCACTGGCCGGATTGTGAGGCGGCGCCCGCCGTCGATCAGTTCCTCACCGAATCCAAGGCTTACGCCCTGCAGGCGGAGCGGGTCATCGCCGGCGTTGTGCAAGCGGCCGGCGAGCAGGGGGTGACGCTAAAGGACGTTTGCCTGCGGGCCAAGAACGACCTGGGCGATTGGCCGCCGGAAAAGGACACGGAAACGCGTTCGATGGCTTGCGGACATCTGCAGCGGCTGGTCGCGCGCGGCTATGTTCGGGAAACACCTGACCGCCCCACCCGCTACTTCTGGGAACCGCAGTGGCTGGGGCTGCGTTGAGGGATCGGCGCTTTACTCGGCCGCCTCGCCGGGAAGCGCGGGGCGGTTGGACCAGGATTGGAACGTGGCAATCCCGCGCTTGCTGCTCTTGAGGAAATCGACGATCTCCCGGACCTCCGGCACCGCCAGGAGTTCCGGCGGCAGATCGGCGAGCGCCCGGGCGATCGGCCGCGTGCTGTTGCGAAAGGCCAGCTGAAACGCCTGGCGAATGGCATTGATCGATTCGCGCGACATGCCCGATCGCCGCAACCCGACCGCGTTGAGCTGCGTGAGTTTGTTGGTCGCCATCGAGATGAAAAAAGGCGGCATATCCACGCTGAGGCCCGCGAGGTTCGACAGCATCGCCAGGCGTCCGACCCGGCAGAACTGGTGAACCGCCGAATAGGCCCCGATGATCGCCTTGTCCGCCACCTGCACGTGGCCGCCCAGCACCGCGCCGTTGACCAGGGTGACGTCGTTGGCGACGGTGCAGTTGTGGCCGACATGGGAGTTTACCATGAAGTAGTTGCGCGATCCGATGGTGGTGCGGTTGTTCAGGCCGGTGGCGCGATGGATCGTCACGCCTTCACGGAAGATGTTGTCATCGCCGATCACGACCTCGGAAGGATCGCCGGTGAACTTCCGGTCCTGCGGCCAGTCGCCGATCGTGGCGTGCGGATGAACGGCATTGCGGGCGCCCATCGTCAGCGGTCCGCGAAGGGTGGCGTGGGTGTGGATCATGCAGCCGGGACCGAGGGTGACGCGGCCTTCGATGACGGCGTAGGGTCCGATTTTCACGTCTGGTGCGAGGGTGGCTTCGGCGGAAACGATGGCGGTGGGATGGACGGACATGCTTGAGCCTTATTTTCGTGTGGCGATGAGGGAGTCCTTCAACTTCGCGAGTTCGCCGGTGAGCATGTTGGCGACCACCTGCTGGTCGGTGCTCATGGTCTTTTGCACCAGCCACGTGGGCGGGACGACCTGCAGCGTGAGTTCCTTTTCCCGGGCGAAGCGGTTGACGGCACAGATCACGGGATACCAGGGCAGCGTCCAGTCGTCGCCGAGCATGAGCCCGCCCCACTTGAGGCATTTCCAGTAGGCCTGCATGTCGGCATAGACATCGTCTTCCTCGTGGGAGGCGTCGATGTAGACGAGGTCGGCGGCGAGGTTGTGGTACTGCATCCAGCGGGCGCCGGCGATGCTGGTATTGGGCAGCGGCACGATGTAGTCGTGAACGTCCTCGTGCATGATGTTGGCGAGGAACTGGTAATAGAGGGTGGAGTAGCCGTTCTTGAAATACTGCTTGATGTGCCAGTCCGCGCCCTTGGGGCGTGTGATGTGGTCGATGCCGCCGAGCCAGGTATCGACGCAGAGGACGGCGCCGTCGATGTTGTGCTTCTGCATCTGCTGTGCCCAGAAGATGGCGGAGGAGCCTTTCCAGGAGCCGACCTCGACGACGAGTTTGGGTTTGAGCTGCGCGAAGGCGTTGGCCATGATTTCGGTGCCGCCGCCGCCCTGGATGTCCCTGGGGAAATCTTTGAAGGGGAAGTTGTCGTAGGGGCTGACGGCGTTGAATTTGGCGCGAAGTTCGGCGGCATAAGCGGGCATAAAGAGTCCTTTCGGCAACGCTGGCGGGTTGTCAAAAGATTATCGGCCTGTATGCCGCGAAAGCGTCAATCGAAGGTCGAGGCGGGGAGGTTGAGGAGCTTGGCGGCGATGGCGATGAGGGTGGGTCGCGGCCCGGAGAAGGCCCAGACCTGGTTGGTGTCGGTGACGACGGGCTCGGGCATGGCGCGATTGATGCCGGGGGTGTGGAATTCGAGCTCGCCGAAGCCGGTGGGACCGGAGTGGTGGTTGTAGGACTGGATGGAGTCGTGGGTGCCGTTGATGTTGTGAAGGGGGACGTCGGCGTAGTGGGCGGAGGGATCGTTGAGGAAGTTGCGGATAAGGAGGGTGGCGGCGCCGCCGGGGAGTTCGTTGGAGAGGAAGGCCACGCGGCCGAGGGCTTCGGTTTTGCGAATGCCGATCTTGTGGCGATGGATGGAGTCGAGCTTGAAGCGGACGTGGGAATCGGTGACGCGGAGGTAATCGGGGCCGGTGGGCTCGTAGTAATCGGTGATGACGGTTTTGCCGGCGGTCGGGGCATAGAGGTAGCCGCCCTTGGGAACGACGAGCTGGATGAGGAACCAGAGGCCGAAGTAGAGGTCGTCCTTCGGGGATTCCAGAAGTTCGAAGCGGGAGGCGACTTCGTAGCCGGCGAAGTGGACGGAGGCGAGGTTGGGGAGGGCGTCGGGAAAATGGCGGAAGGGGGATTCGATGGCGCGGATGGAGCGGGAGACGGTGCCGCGGACGGTGGAGTGGGGGATGTGGAAATAGGTGGCGGTGAATTCGTTGACGAAGCGGATGGAGGTGGGGGAGAGGGCGGCGATGGACCAGTTGCCGGGATCGATGGAGCGCTGGGTGGTGACGCCGTCTTCAAGGCGGTTGCCGCGGAAGAAGAGGCCGCGTTCGGGGGCGATCCAGAGGCGATCACCGCCGAGGACGTGCTCGCCGGAGAGGTAACTCTGGACGTGGGCCTTGTCGGCGAGTTCGGGGTTGAGGAAGAAGGTGTTGTCGCCGCCGGCATCGGGGAAGAGGCCGAGGATGCGGGCGCCGTGGGGGGTGACGACGAAGGAGCCGGCGTTTCCGAGCGAGCGGAAGGTGTGGGTCTGGAGGCCGGCGGCGGCGAGGTGGCCGAGGAGTTCATCGCGTTTCATGAGTGTACTCCGGGGAGTTGCTGGTGGAGGGAGTCAGTTCGCGGGTGGTGTAGCGGATGGCGCGTTTTTTCATCCAGCGGACGGCAAGGAGGTCGACGAAGGCCTTGAAGGCGCGGGCGCCGCCGACGGTTCCGGGGCCATATTTTGTGACGCCGTGAAGGCGCTGGTAGTGGGAGATGGGGACTTCGATGACCTTGAAGCCGCGCATTTTGACGAGGGTGGGGAAGAAGCGGTGCATGCCTTTGTAGAGGGTGAAGCCTTCGAGGCATTGGCGTTTGTAGACCTTGAGGCCGCAGGCGGAGTCCTGGATGTTGTCGTGGGAGAGCCAGTTGCGGATGCCGTTGGCGATTTTGGTCTGGAACCGGCGGGTGAATTTGTTTTTGTCCTGGCGGTCTTTGCGCCAGCCGTTGACCATGTCGACGTCGGGGGCGAGGAGTTTCATGAGGCGGAGGATTTCGGCGGGGTCGTTCTGCATGTCGGCGTCGAGGGTTCCCCAGACGTTTCCGCGGGCGTGGCGGAAGCCGGCATCCATGGCGGCGGTCTGGCCGGAGTTTTTTTCGAGGCGGATGATGCGAAGCCAAGGGTATTTGGCGGCGAGCTGGAGGAGTTTTTCAGAGGTTTTGTCGGTGGAGCAGTCGTCGACGATGAGGGTTTCGAAGGAGAGGCCGGAGGGAGAAAAAATTTCGTGAATGCGTTCAATAAGAGGCTCGACGTTGTCTTCCTCGTTGAAGGCGGGAGCGATGATGGAGAGGTCGGGGCGGCTGGGGTGGGGATCAAGGTCGGGCACGTCGAGGGCTCCGTGAGACGGTGGGGAAACAGTGTATGCGAAACGGGAGGCGGCGTCATGGCAGCGATGGATGGGCAGTGTTGAATTGGGATGCGGGCGATGGCAGAATTGGGCGACGATTTTGAAGGGAAGCGTTGCACCATGAGCATGATTGAATTCACGTCGAACGTCACGGATCACTCCAGCGACCAGGGTTTCCAGTTCGAGTTTCACTGCGACAAGTGCGGCGGCGGGCACATGACGCGGTTTGTGGCGAGCAAGGTGGGGGTGGCGTCGGGGTTGTTCCGGGCGGCGGCCACGCTGTTCGGGAGCTCGACGCTGGACCGGGTGGCGAGCGCGGGGAACTATGCGAAGGACAGCCTGCGCGGGAAGGCGCGGGACGATGCGTTTGCGGTGGCGGTGGAGGAGGGGAAGACGCACTTCAAGAAGTGCACGCGGTGCGGGAAGTGGGTGTGCCCGGAGACGTGCTGGAACGGGGAGCGGGGGATGTGCGAGGCGTGCGCGCCGGATCTGCAGGAGGAGGCGGCGGCAGCGCAGGCGGAGGCGGCGAAGGAGCAGATCTGGGAAAAGGCCAAGACGGTGGACCAGACGGAGGGGCTGGATGTGGGGAAGAAGCAGATGGCGG